>NZ_JBHXTO010000075.1:0-45392 GCF_042677425.1 Streptomyces sp. NPDC127119
GGCTATCTGTCAGCCCGTCCGGCGTTTGAGGACGAGCGCGCAGCGCGATCAGGGGGCGAGGGGCGCAGCCCCATGCAGTGACGGGAAGGGTAAGGGCGGCGGGGGCGAAATCTGCGGGTCGGATCAGTCGTCGAGCCGCACGACCCGTACGGCCCCCGCCGGCACCGCGAGCCGCCCGGCAGCCCGCTCCCCGGTCAGCAACTCAGTCCCGTGCGCATCGAGCGGCACCTTCACCTCGCCCCCGGTGTGGTTGACCACGAAGAGGAACACCCCCGACTCCCCCACCCGCCGCACCACTTCGACGTCACGCGGCAGATCGGCCCGCGGAGCGATCCGCGCATCATCCGCGGCCCACCCGATCAGCGCGTCCAGCCCGGCGGCGCCGAGCCGCGTGGACACGTACCACGCGGACCCCGCGCCGAGCCGGTGCCGGGTGACCGCGGGATGCCCGGCGGCGAGCCCGTCGGCGTACGTCCACACGGTCTCGGCACCGCGCGGCACGACGAACTCGCTCCATACGTCTCCGGCGAGTTCGGAGCCGTCGGGACCGGTGAGGCGCACCCGGTCGCCCGCGAGGAGCGGCGAGAACTCCTCGACGGTCAGGCCGAGTACGTCCCGCAGCGGGCCGGGGTACGCGCCGTCGTGCACGGCGTCGTGCTCGTCGACGATGCCGGAGAAGTACGAGACGACGAGGGTGCCGCCGTTCTCGACGTACTCCTTGAGGTTGAGTCCGGCGGCCTCGGTCATCAGGTAGAGCGCCGGGACCACGACCAGCGGATAGGCCGAGAGGTCGGCCTCCGGGTGGGCGAAGTCGACGGTGAGGTGCCGGTCGTAGAGGGCTTCGTAGAAGGAGTCGGCGCGCTCGCGCGGGTCGTGGTCCTCGCTCGGCCGCCAGGCGAGGTTCTGCGCCCACCAGGAGTGCCAGTCCCACAGCACGGCCGCGTCGGCGACCGTGCGGCTGCCGCGTACGGTGCTCAACGAGTGGACGGCCGCGCCGAGTTCGACGACCTCGCGCCAGACGCGCGAGTCGGTGCCCGCGTGCGGCAGCATCGAGGAGTGGAACTTCTCCGCACCCCGTCGTGACTGCCGCCACTGGAAGAACATCGCGCCCTCAGAGCCCCGGGCGACATGGGCGAGCGAGTTGCGGGCCATCTGGCCGGGCGCCTTCGCGGGGTTGCGGGTCTGCCAGTTGACGCCCGACGTGGAGTGTTCGAGGAGCAGCCAGGGGGCGCCGCCCGCCACGGAACGGGTCAGGTCGGCGGCCATCGCGAGGTTCACGTGCGTACGGCGGCCGTCGGTGATCAGGTAGTGGTCGTTGCTGACGAGGTCGACCTCGCGGCCCCAGGCCCAGTAGTCGACGGAGTCGCACTGGCTGAGGGCGGTCATGAAGTTCGTGGTGACCGGGATGCCGGGCGCCAGGCGGTGCAGGATGTCCCGCTCGGCCACGAAGTTCTCGCGCATGGTGGCGTCGGCGAACCGCTTGTAGTCGAGCGCCTGGCCCGGGTTGCCCACGGTGGGGGCCAGCCGGGGCGGGTTGATCTGGTCGAGGTCGGCGTACCGCTGGCCCCAGAAGGCCGTGCCCCAGGCCTCGTTGACCGCGTCGATCGCGTTCACGGTGCCGCCGGAGCCGTACGCCTCGGTGAGCCAGCGGCGGAAGTGTGCCGCGCAGTTCTCGCAGTAACAGGCCGAGACCGGGACCCCGTACTCGTTGTGGACGTGCCACAGGGCGAGTGCGGGATGGGTGGCGTACCGCTCCGCCAGCCGCTCGGTGATGTTCGCGGCGGCGGCGCGGTAGTGCGGGTTGCTGTGGCAGATGGCGCCGCGCGAGCCGAACTCGTAACGGGTCCCGTCGGCGGCCACCGGCAGCGCCTCGGGGTGCTCCCGGTAGAACCAGGCGGGCGGCGCGACGGTCGGCGTACCGAGGTCGACGCGTATCCCGTTCTCGTGCAGCAGGTCCAGTACCCGGTCGAGCCAGCCGAAGTCGTAGGTGCCCGGCGAGGGTTCGAGCAGCGCCCAGGAGAAGATCCCGACGCTGACCATCGTGACGCCGGCCTCGCGCATCAGCCGGACGTCCTCCGGCCAGACGGACTCCGGCCACTGCTCGGGGTTGTAGTCCCCACCGAAGGCGAGCCGGTCAAGGCCCTTGGGGGTGGTCTCCGGCATGGAATGTCTCCCGGTCAATCGATCATTTGGGAACGTGCACACACTGTTCCAGCGGCGCGAGCCCAACATAACCGCACAGCAACAACCATTGACAAGTGTCCGGGATGTTTCTCTACTGTGAACGCTCACAGAAGCATGGCAGGCCTCCGCAGCAGGCGGAGACCACGGTCAGGGAGATACATCCATGCCACACACGAAGCTGCGCCGCCTCGTGACCATCTCGGTCGCCGTCTCTCTCGGCGCCACCGCACTCGCCGCCTGCGGGTCCTCGGACGACAACGACGGCGAGGCCGATTCGGGGCCCGTCTCGCTGACGTACTGGTCCTGGACGCCGGGCATGGACAAGGTCGCCGACCTGTGGAACGAGGGCCAGGGCAAGAAGGACCAGATCAAGGTCACGGTCAAGAAGCAGGCGTCCGGCGACACGCTGGTCACCAAGATCCTCACCGCGCACAAGGCCAAGAAGGCCCCGGACCTGGTCCAGGCCGAGTACCAGGCGCTGCCGACGCTGGTCAGCAACGACGCGCTCGCCGACATAGCCGGTGACGTGGACGGGGTGAAGGACAAGTTCGCCGAGGGCGTCTGGCAGCAGACCACCCTGGGCTCGGACGCGGTGTACGCGATCCCGCAGGACTCCGGGCCGATGATGTTCTACTACCGCGAGGACCTGTTCAAGAAGTACGGCCTCCAGGTCCCCAAGACCTGGGAGGAGTTCGCCGAGACCGCCCGCGCGCTGAAGAAGAAGGCGCCGGAGACGGACCTGACCACGTTCTCCGCCAACGACTCCGGGCTGTTCGCCGGTCTCGCGCAGCAGGCCGGCGCCAAGTGGTGGACCACCGAGGGCGACAAGTGGAAGGTCGGCATCGACGACGCGGCCTCGCAGAAGGTCGCCGACTTCTGGGGCGGTCTCGTCAAGGAGGGCGCGATCGACAACCAGCCGATGTACACGCCCGCCTGGAACAAGGCGCTGAACACCGGCAAGCAGATCGCCTGGGTCAGCGCGGTCTGGGCGCCGGGCACCCTCACCACCGCCGCGCCCGACACCAAGGGCAAGTGGGCGATGGCACCGCTGCCGCAGTGGTCCGCCGCCGAGAACGTCACGGGCAGCTGGGGCGGTTCGTCCACGGCCGTCACCACGGACTCCGCGCACAAGTCGGCCGCCGCGAAGTTCGCCACCTGGCTGAACACCGATCCCGAGGCGCTGACCGCGCTCGCGAAGGAGGGCGGCATCTACCCGGCCGCCACCACCGCGCAGACCAGCGGCGCCTTCACCGAGCCGCCGGCGTACTTCTCGAACCAGCCCGACTTCTACACCCAGGCCTCCGCCATCGCGAAGACCACCGCGCCCTCCGCCTGGGGCCCGAACGTGAACGTCGCGTACACCACGTTCAAGGACGCCTTCGGCGCGGCCGCCAAGAACAAGTCGGACTTCGGCGCGGCCCTGACGAAGATGCAGGACGACACCGTCGCCGACCTCGACAAGCAGGGCTTCGAGGTCGCGGAGTGACCAGCGCACGCCGGAAGTCGTACGGGGTCAAGGGGGCCCCGTACGCCCTCCCGTCTCCCACCACCACCCTCAAACGAGCGCGAAGCGCCCCCTATCTTTTCCTCCTCCCCGCGACGATCCTGTTCGCCCTGTTCTTCGCGCTGCCCATCGGGTACGCGGTCTGGCTCAGTCTGCACAAGGTCCAGGTCAAGGGCCTGGGTCTCGGTTCGGGGGCCCGGAAGGAAGTCTGGGCGGGCCTGGAGAACTACACCGACTCCCTCACCGACTCCGAACTGCTCGCCGGAGCGCTGCGCGTCCTCGGGTACGGCGCCATCGTCGTCCCGGTCATGCTCGGGCTCGCGCTGCTCTTCGCGCTGATGCTCGACGCCGACCGGGTCCGTCTCGCCCCGGTCACCCGCCTCGCGATCTTCCTGCCGTACGCCATTCCCGGCGTCGTCGCCGCGATGCTCTGGGGCTTCCTCTACCTGCCGGACGTCAGCCCCTTCTACTTCGTCCTCGACCGGCTGGGCCTGCCGCAGCCGGATCTGCTGGACGGCGGGCCGCTGTACATCGCGCTGTCCAACATCGCGGTGTGGGGCGGCACCGGCTTCAACATGATCGTCATCTACACCGCGCTCCAGGCCATCCCCACCGAGGTGTACGAGGCGGCCAAGCTGGACGGCGCCACCCCGCTGCAGACCGCGCTCCGGATCAAGATCCCGATGGTGGTGCCCTCGCTGGTGCTCACCTTCTTCTTCTCGATCATCGCGACGCTCCAGGTGTTCAGCGAGCCGACCACGCTCAAACCGCTCACCAACTCCGTGTCCACGACCTGGAGTCCGCTGATGAAGGTGTACCAGGACGCCTTCGGCAAGGGCGACATCTACTCCGCCGCGGCGACCGCGGTGATCATCGCGTTCGTCACGCTGGTCCTGTCCTTCGGCTTCCTGCGGGCCGCGAACTCCCGTAACAAGCAGGAGGCAGCACGATGAGTTCTCTTGCCGTCCGCAAGGCGGCCCCGGCCGCCGGGACGACGCCCGGTACCGCCCAGGGGCCGCCGCTGCGCCGCCGCATCGCCTTCGTCCCGACGGTGACCCTGCTGATCGGCGCGCTCTACTGCCTGCTGCCGGTGGCCTGGGTGGTGATCGCGGCGACCAAGTCGGGCAGCGAGCTGTTCTCGACGTTCACGTTCCTGCCGGGCACGGGCTTCACCCAGAACATCTCCGACCTCAACGCCTACCGCGACGGCGTGTACTGGAAGTGGATGGGCAACTCCGCCCTCTACGCGGGCCTCGGCGCCCTCCTGTCGACGGCCGTGTCGGCGTTCAGCGGCTACGCGCTGGCCATCTACCGCTTCCGCGGGCGCGAGACCGTCTTCAACATCCTGCTCGCCGGCGTGCTGATGCCACCGGTGATCCTCGCCATCCCGCAGTACCTCCTCATGGCCGAGGCCGACCTCACGGATTCCTACGCGTCCGTGCTGCTGCCGCTGATCCTGTCCCCGTACGGCGTCTATCTCGCGCGGATCTACTCCGCCGCGGCCGTGCCCGCCGACGTCGTCGAGGCGGGACGGATGGACGGGGCGAGCGAGCTGCGGATCTTCACCCGGATCGCGCTGCCGATGATGGTGCCCGGCCTGGTGACGGTCTTCCTGTTCCAGTTCGTGGCGGTGTGGAACAACTTCCTGCTGCCGTACATCATGCTCAGCGACGACGAGAAGTTCCCGATCACCCTCGGTCTGTTCACGCTCCTCGAACAGGGCTCCAACACCCCGGCCCTCTACACGCTGGTCATCACCGGCGCGCTGCTCGCGGTGATCCCGCTCGTCGCGCTCTTCCTGGTCATCCAGCGGTTCTGGAGTCTCGATCTGCTGTCGGGAGCCGTAAAGTCGTGACCATGAGCCAATCGGGGGGCCGGCGCCGACCGCCGACGATTCACGACGTCGCGCGCGAGGCCGGAGTGTCCCGGGGGACGGTGTCACGCGTCCTGAACGGCGGGCACTATGTCAGCCCCGCCGCGCAGGAAGCGGTCAACGCCGCCATCCGCAGGACGGGTTACGTCGTGAACCGGCACGCCCGCTCGCTGATCACCGGACGCTCGGACTCGATCGGCTTCCTGCTCACCGAACCGCAGGAGAGGTTCTTCGAGGACCCCAACTTCAATGTCCTGCTGCGCGGTTGTACGCAGGCACTGGCGGCGCACGACATCCCGTTGCTGCTGATGCTGGCGGGCACCGAGGACGAGCGGCGCCGCATCACGCGGTACATCACCGCGGGCCATGTCGACGGGGTGCTGCTGGTCTCCAGCCACTCCGGCGACCCGGTGGCCGAGCAGCTGCGCGACGCCGGTGTACCGCTCGTGATGTGCGGCAAACCCATCGGCGTCGGCTCCAAGATCAGTTACGTGGCCGCGGACGACCGGGACGGCGCCCGCGACATGGTGCGCCATCTGGTGTCGCTCGGCCGGCGCCGGGTGGGCATGGTGACCGGACCGCTGGACACCCCCGGCGGTGTCGAGCGCCTGGCGGGCTACCGCGAGGTGCTCACCGAGTCGGGCATCGACCTGGACGAACGCCTCGTCACGTCCGGCGACTACAGCCGGGCCAGCGGCGAGGCGGGCGCCGAACTCCTCCTGGAGCGGTCGCCGGACATGGACGCGGTCTTCGTGGCCTCGGACCTGATGGCGCAGGGTGTGCTGACCGCGCTGCACCGGGCGGGCCGGAGCGTCCCCGGCGATGTGGCGGTGGGCGGGTTCGACGACTCCTCCGCGGCCGTCGCGGCGAGCCCCGAACTCACCACGATCCGCCAGCCCTACGACCGGATCAGTTCCGAGATGGTCCGGGTGCTGCTCGCCCAGATCGGCGGAGAGGATCCGGCGGCGGTGATCCTGCCGACGGAACTGGTGAAACGCCGGTCGACCTGAGGCAGGGGCTCACCGCTGGTCGGCGGACAGCAGTGTCCGTACCGCCTCGGCCGTCAGCATCACGCTCTCCGGTGACCCTGCGTCGATGGTCAGGGAAGGGTTCCCCTCGGGCCAGTACGCCGGGAGCGCGCCGAGCGGGACGAGGCAGTAGTGGCGGACGCCCGGCAGGGAGCGGATCATGCGTGCTTCCGAGGTGAAGACCAGCACGGTCCGCTCCGTGACCGGCAGGAGCAGCCGTATCGGGTCCCCGCCGTCGTCGTCGCAGCTGTAGGACGGGATCAGTACGTCGCTGCCGGCGAGCGTCGCCCGCGCGCGCCGGTCCCCTCCGTCGTGGGCCAGCACGCTCAAGGCCCGGAGGATCACCTCGGCGGTGTCTTCATCGGTCGCGTCGATCATGGTCATGGTGCCGCGTTCCGTCCTCCCCGCGCGGCCCCGGCGACCTGATTGCCCGGAGATGATCCATCCGCACGGAATGCACCCCATATACCCACTCGCCCCGCCCTCATGCGACACGCAAACAGATGCCCTGTACACTGAGTGACTGCGAAGGGGAGTAGTCCTGCGAACCGGTCGTCGACACACTGGAACCCTCGGGTTCCCGGTGGCCGGGCCCATGTGACACACGGGCGGACGAGACCTTCGGCCAGGCATTGCCGTGCCCGCGATCCCGTGGGCACCCGACATGCCGGGCCGATCGGTTCTCCCGTCGCCCCGATCGAGGGCGCTTCGCGAAGATCCGGGGGCCCGGTCCCTACAGAAAGCCACCGGAATGCATCTCGACCCTCTGGCGATCCTCACCGCCTTCGGGCTGATCTTCCTCGCCGAGCTGCCGGACAAGACGATGTTCGCGTCGCTGGCCATGGGCACCCGTATGCGGCCCCTCTACGTGTGGTTCGGCACGTCCACCGCGTTCATCGTGCACGTCGCCATCGCGGTCGGCGCCGGAAGCCTCATCGGCCTGCTGCCCGACTGGACCGTCAAGTCCGTCTCGGCCGCCCTCTTCGCGTTCGGCGCCTTCATGCTGCTGCGCGGCGGCGACGACGAGGACGAGGAGGACGCCGGCGGCCGTACCGTCACCGGCTTCTGGCCCGTCTACACGACCGCCTTCATGGCCGTCTTCATCAGCGAGTGGGGCGATCTGACGCAGATCACGACCGCCAACCTCGCCGCCACGAACGGGGTCGCGTCCGTGGCCGTCGGTTCGGCGGCGGCCCTCATGTCGGTCTCCGCGCTGGCGCTGCTGGCCGGCCGCTTCATCGCCAAGCGGGTGCCGCTGAAGACCGTGCAGCGGGTCGGCGGGATCTGCATGCTCGGCCTCGCCGTCTGGTCGGTGGTGGAGATCTTCGCGGGCTGACGGGCCGGGGCCGCTCCACCCACGACCGGTCAGGATCGGAGAAGCGGCCCGGCACCACCCGGTCGTAGCGTGATGGCACCGGCGAGAAACCGCCGGGAGACCGGCGGACGAACGACCGCCGGTGCGATCACGACCACGGAGGAGCCCGTCATGTCCGAAGGCCTCAAGACCATCAACTACCCCGTCAAGGACCTCGCCCGGGCCAAGGCCCTGTTCGGCGCGCTCCTCGGAGTGGAGCCGTACGTGGACGAGGCGTACTACGTGGGCTTCCGGGTACCGGGGCAGCCCGAGGTCGGGCTCGACCCGCACGGGCACGCCAAGGGTCTGACCGGACCCGTCCCCTACTGGTACGTCGACGACATCAAGGCGGGCCTCGCCGGTCTCGTCGGCGCCGGTGCCGAGGTGGTCCAGGACGTCCAGGACGTCGGCGGCGGCATGCTGATCGCCTCCGTGAAGGACGCGGACGGCAACGCCGTCGGTCTGGTCCAGGAGGCGTCCTGATCCTGCGGCCGGACAGCCTGATCCCGAAGCCGGACAACTGCATGCAACTGCACTAGTTGCATGCTCAACAAGCGGCCTCTTCTCTGTTACCGTGCGGACATGGCAGCAGAGAAGGCCGCTTCCCGGCTGGAGGACCAGTGGCGGGACATCCTGTCGGTGCACGCGCGCACCATGTGCGAGATCGACCGCGAACTCCATCCGCACGGACTGGGCGCCAGTGACTTCGAGGTGCTCGACATCCTCGTGTCCGGCACCTCGACCCCCGACGCGCAGGCGAAGGCAGGCCGGGCCCCCGCCGAGCAGTGCCGTGTGCAGAACATCGCCGACCGGATCCATCTGAGCCAGAGCGCCCTCTCCCGGCTGATCGGACGCCTGGAGAAGGAGGGCCTGGTGGAACGGAGCATCTGCCAGGAGGACCGGCGCGGTGTCTGGGTGGCCCTCACCCAGAAGGGCCGTGACCTGCACGCCCAGGTCCTCCCCCTCCAACGCGCCGCCCTGGCGCGCATGTTGACCGACGCCTGAAGATCCATACACCGGGCGCGACGCATCCCGTACCGTCACATATGTCGCCGTGCGCAGAACGGCGCGGGCTGTGTCGGGGGGGATCACCGTGGTCGAGGACGAAGAACGGCAGGCCGGGGTCAGCAGCTACGAGACGCGCTGTGTGGAGGAGTCGCACGACGTCATCGCGGAGCACTACTACGACCTCCGCCTCGAAGTACCGGGCCGGGCCGAGGACTTCCTCACCCGGCTCAGCGTGGCCGAACTCGGCGCGCTGACCGTCGGCGACGTCAGCTTCGGCACGGAGGTGACGATCGACTTCGCACAGCCGCGGGTCTACCACGTGACCGTGCCACTCACCGGCCGCTTCCGCTGCAGACAGGGGTACGGGGCGCCGGCGTACACCGCTCCCGAGCGCGCGGTGTTCCTCCAGCCGGAACGCGGGATCCGGGTGGACGACTGGTCGCCGGACTGCCGTGCCCTCACCGTGAAGATCGACATGGCCGCCCTGCACGAGCGGCTGGAGGCCCTGCTCGGCGGGCCCCTACGGCGTCCGCCGGACTTCGAGACGTACATCGACGTCGACCGGGGGGCCGGGCGCAGCTGGGCGGACCTCGCGCTGTGGTGCCTGCTGGAGAAGAACACCTCGAACGGGCTGCTGGGCCGGCCCCTGATCCGGTCCCGGATCGAACAGACCCTGCTGGAGGGGCTGTTGCTCGCGTGCGGCCACTCCTACCGCGGCGTGCTGGACGCGCCCGTGCCGGCGGCGCGGCCCGCGACGGTCCGGCGGGTCATGGAGGCGATCGACGAGCGGCCGGACGAGCACTACGACGCGGCGCGGCTGGCCTCCCTGTCCCAGATCGGGGTGCGCGCCCTCCAGGAGGCCTTTCGCAAACATGTGGGGATGTCCCCCACCGCCTACGTCACCGAGGTCCGGCTGCGGCGGGCGCACGAGCAGCTGCTCGCGGCCGATCCCGCGACGATCACGGTCACGGAGGTGGCGTACAGGTGGGGGTTCGCGCATCTCGGGCGCTTCGCCCAGCGCTACCGGACCCGGTTCGGGACCTCGCCCGCGCAGACACTGCGCTCGGGCTGAGGGGCGCCACCGCGCATACCGGACAAGCGCCGCGCTATGCGGAGCGATTCCGGCACGGGTGTCGGCCTACCGTTGATCACGGCGCCCGTGCGTCAGGGATGAACGGTGTCGGCGCCGTTCATCCCTCACGGTTTCGGACCAGGGGCGCGGGAGCGGGAGCACGCCCGCGCCCCAGGGCCCGGCCGCTCCCCTCCGACATGTGGCCGGGCCCGATCCCCCGTCCCGCACCGCCCTGCTCAGGCGCGGGGCGCCAGCAGGGTGCGTACGCCCTGGGAGTCGAGGGTCAGGCCGTGCGGCGTGCTGGCGTCGATGCTCAGCGAGAGGTCGTTGGAGGGCCACTGCGCGGCGAGCGTCCCCAGGGGGACGAGGCGGTAGCGCGACACGGACGGCAGCAGCTCGGCCATCGTCACCTCCGAGGTGAACACCGGGACCAGCGGGTCGGAACCCGGCTGTTCCAGGACGGGCAGGGCCACGACCGTGGGGTCGGCCACCGTCTCGTCCTGGGCGTCGTCGGGCACCGGGACCAGCACGTCACTACCGGCCAGTGTGTCCAGCGCCGCGCCGTCCCCGGCGTTCTCGGCCAGGACGCTCAGCGCGCGCTGGGCCTCAACCGTGGCGCTGTCGTTCGAGGAAATCTCCATGGCACATCCAGACGTAGTGGCGAAAACAGGCCGCCCGTGTCGTTGCCGACTCGGGCGCGGCTGATCGCGTACCCGTCCTGCGGGGTGCCATGCCCACTCCACACACCCGTCACGCAACGGTCACGGGATGAGCGGAATGTCGTGCGAGGGCAGTCCCAGCCGGTCGCAGCCGACGCGCCGGGCCAGTGGCTCGGCCATGCTCGCCCCGATGTGCGACCAGTACGTGGCGGCGTCGCGGAAGTAGCGCTGCATCCGCGTCCCGTCCCGCGCGTGGCGGGAGCCGGCCGTGCGGAAGAGGATGTTCTGCAGGGCGTCCCAGGCCGTGCGGCCGGCGTCGAGGAAGACGAACGCGAGCCGGTTGTCGTCGGCGACGGTGAAGGGTGCCTCGCCCGAGACGTTGCGGCGGCAGGCCTCCATGTAGTCCTCGGCGTTGTGCTGGAGGGCGGCCTGCGCGGTGTGGATCATGCCGAGCGCCTCGCCGAGGTGGCGCTGGTAGTCGTGGAGTTCCGCGCGGGTACGGTCCGGTTCCAGGGTCAGCGGCCTCTCGGCGAGGATCCGGGCGTACTCGTCGGCGGCGGCGTATCCGATACCGGTCATGATGGCCGCCAGCTCCCCGTGGTAGACGCTGGGCGCGCGTCCCGCGTACAGGGCGTTGCCGTGCAGCTTCGAGCCGGGGGTGCCGCCCGCCACGGGCAGGTCGAGCAGGCTCACCTCGCGGGTGAGGTGTTCGGGGATGGTGGCCCGGTCCATGCGGACGCTGTTGGAGCCGCTGCCGCGCAGGCCGAGGACGCCGTGCCAGTCGTCGACGAGGGTCCAGACCGGGCGCGGGGCGACGAACAGGACCATCGGTCCGGGCGGGTCGCCGGGCTTCTCGGGGGCGCGCAGGGTCTGGCCGAGGTAGTGGGTGGAGTACGGGGAGCCCGAGGAGTAGGGCCAGGTGCCGTCCAGGACGATCCCGCCGTCGCCGTCCGGCCGGGCGACGCCGACGGGGGCGACGGTGGACGCGGCACGGAACTCGCCGTCGGTGCCGAAGACCTCGTCCTGGGCCCGCTCGTCGAACTGCGCGGCGAACTGCAGGACATGGGCGGCGGTCAGGGACAGCGCCCAGCCGGTGGAGGGGCAGCCGCGGGTGATCTCGGTGACCACGCGGAGGAAGGTCGGCAGCCCGAACTCGTAGCCTCCGTAGCGGCGCGGCTGGAGGGTCCGGTAGAAGCCGGCCCGCAGGAAGTCCTCGTGCGTCTCCTGCGGGTAGCGCGTCAACTCCTCCGTCCGCGCCTGCCGTTCGAGCAGTACGGGCCGCAGCGCGGTGGCCCGGTCGATGAGTTCGCGTTCGGTCAGTCCGGGTTCGGGAGGGGCGATCACGGTGCCTCCTGACAGGTGGGGCGGTCCGTACGTCACGCGTCACCCGTGATTGAACACGCGACCGGTGCCTGCTGTACCCATCGGATACCGCCAAGTGGACCGCCCCACCGACTCGTTCGTCCGTGCGCCTACTTCAGGTACGGGCCGTCGGCGCCGATCTTCCCGGGGCCGTTCAGCACGTACACGCGGAGGTTGCCCTTGCCGGGTGCGCCGACGCTCAGCGTGCCGTTGGAGACGGTCTTCACGTCCCCGGTGACGGCGTCCTTGTAGGTGCCGTTCGGGATGCCCGTGTAGGTGGCGCCGCCCGTGACTGTGACCAGGGCGAAGCTGTCCGTCGAGCCGCTGGTGTACCGGCGCTTGAAGGCCATCGAGCCGCTGATGCCCTCGGTGGAGTACTGCCCCGTCTGGAGGGCGGGGACGGCCCGGCGGATCTGGTTGAGCCGCTGGAGGTGCTTGACCAGGGGCTGCGCGAGGGTGTTCGCGACCTCCCCGCTCGCGGAGCCGACCGTGCCGAAGTCGGAGGCCGTGACGCTGCCCGCGAGATGGTCGCCGTAGTACGCGCGACCGGTCGTCGCCAGCGGGCAGCTCGGACCGCAGTCGATCTTCTTGCCCTTCTGGAACTCGATCTCCGAGCCGTAGTACAGGGTCGGGATGCCGCGGAAGGTCCACATCAGGGCCATGTTCTCGGCCCACGCGTCGGTGCCGCCGGCGTAGCGCTCACTGCTCTTGTTGGGCCCGTAGTCGTGGCTGTCGACATAGACGACGTTGTACGTGGCGTCGTTGACGCTGTCGTCGGAGTCCTTGCCGTTGCCGTAGGCGTTCTGCGCGTCACCGAAGTTCATGTGCATCCGCATGTCGATGATGTTCATGCCGGAGAACCGACTGCGGTCGGGGGTGTGGTAACTGTTCCCGTTCAGGAAGGCGTTGGTGGAGGTCGGCTGGTTCGCCGTGCCCTGGTCGTTCTCGTAGGTGAACTGTTCCAGGGCCGCCGCCTCGTCGTCCGCGCTGTACTCCTTGCGCTCCTTCCAGGTGTAGAACTGCGCGGAGTGGTTGACCGAGCCGCGGTTCCACTTGTCGTTGACGAAGGCCGCGACCTCGCCGAAGACGAAGAAGTTCTTCGCGGCCTCGGCGCCGAACTTCTGGGTGACGCGCTCCTGGACGGCGGGCAGGAAACGACGGTTCCAGGTCACGCGCGGGATGTGTACGGCCGTGTCCACGCGGAACCCGTCGACGCCCATGTCGATGTACTTGTCGTACGCGCCGATCAGGTAGTTCTGGACCTGCGTGTTCTCGGTGTCGAAGTCGGCCAGGTCCTCGTGCAGCCAGCAGGAGCGGGCGTCCTCGCCCTCCCAGTTGCCGATCCAGCACTGGTGGTAGAGCGTCTTGGGGAACATGCCCGACGTGGGGCTGGGCCACTGGCAGTTGTAGAGGGTGTAGCCCTCGGCGCTCTTGCCTCCGGTGGGCTTGCCCCAGTTGAGGCAGGTGTTGCCGGACGGCTCGGCGGTCGACCACAGGTCGCCGTTGTAGTACGCCTTGCCGGACTTGGGCTCGACGGTGAGGCCGTCGTACTCGAAGCCCTCGTTCTTCTCGTCGTAGTACCAGCTCCACTGGGAGTCGCGGACGCCGTACACGGTCGGGGTGAACAGGCCCTTGGCGCCCCAGCGGGAGCTGTGGTTGTAGACGACGTCCTGGTAGATCTTCATGCCCTTGGCGTGCGCCGCGTTGATCAGGTCCTGGTAGGAGGCGCCGGCCGACTCCAGACGCGGGTCCACCTTGTAGAAGTCGTAGCCGTGATAGCCGTGGTAGTCGTAGTCCGAGCGGTTGAGGACCACCGGGGTGACCCAGACGGCCGAGAAGCCGAGCGCCTTGATGTAGTCGAGCTTTTCGACCAGTCCCTTGAAGTCGCCCCGGAACATGGGGTCGTTGTTGGCCGCGTTGCCCGACTTGGTGTGCTGGCTGCCGCCGCGGTTGTTGGAGCTGTCGCCGTCGTGGAAGCGGGCGGTGAGGACGAAGTAGATGGGGTCCTTGCGGGGGTCGGTGCCCAGTGGGGTACCGGAGGCCGGGTCGGGGGCCTTCTCGCCGGTCGTCGCGGTGGCCGCGGCGGAGGCGGGCGAGGTGTTCCCGGCCGCGTCGACCGCCCTCACGGTGTAGGTGTAGCTCGTCCTCGCCTCAAGTCCCGTGTCGGAGAAGACCGTTGAGCCGACGTCGGTGACGACCGTGCCCTTGGTGCCGCCGGTGCGGGTCACCTGGTACTTGGTCACTCCGATGTTGTCGGTCGCCGCGTCCCAGCTCAGGACGACGGAGGTGTTCGTGGCGCTGGCGGCGACCTCGGTGGGCGCGGTCGGCGCCTGGGTGTCCGGCTCGACGGCGGCGCACGGATCCGCCGCGTCCTTGGTGACCGTGCGGTCCTTGACGGTCGAGGTGCCGGTGGTGAGGGCGTAGTCGGCGCTGTAGTTGTTGTCCCAGACGCCGTTGCCGTTGTTGAAGGCCGCCTTCAGCGAGGTCGCCGTGCCGATGTCGAGGGTCTTCTTCCACCAGCCCGTGCAGGCGGCCTCCATGCCGACGCCGGGCGAGGTCGTCCAGGTGCCGCCGGTCGGCGCGTAGTGGATGTTGGCCGTCGTCCAGCCGGTGGTGGCGGTCGAGTAGTAGACCGTGGCCTTGTTGCCCTCGGCCGGTTCGGTACCGGCACACGGGTCGCTGTGGGCGATCACCCCGTCCTTGACGGTGATGTTCCCGGTGCCGAGCGCGTAGTTGGCGCCGCCGTTGTTGTCCCAGGTTCCGGCTCCGTTGTTGAAGGTGGCCGCGAGCCCGGCCGCCGAGCCGAGGTCGACGGTCTTCTTCACCCAGTCCGTGCAGGCCGCCTCCATCTTCGTGCCCGGCGCGGTGGTCCAGGTGCCGCCGTCCGGCGCGTAGTGCAGATAGGTGGACGACCAGTTCTTGGTCTTCGTGTAGGAGAAGACGGTCGCCGTGTTCGCGTCGGCTGCGACGGTCTCCATCGGGGCGGGGCCCGTCTCCGGTGGCCCCGCGAGCGCGCCGAGCAGTCCGGTCGCCACCAGCGCCGCGAGGAGCGGGCGCCGCGACCGGCCGAGGGGTGTACGTCCCATGAGCGTCTCCAATGCGGGCCGTGGGGCGCCGAGTTGCTCTGCAAGAAGAACCGGCAAGTTCCAGAAAGTCCTTGCAGCGCGGAAGCTACAGGTACATGACAGCCACGTAAAGGGATCGCGCAGCGCGTGGGCCGCGAGGTGAAAACGGACCAGTAGTGGTGACCGGCGCCCACGCGCAGGCGACGGCGCGCGCCTAGCGTGGACGCATGCCGATGCAACCCTGGTTTCCCGCTGCCAAGCTGGGCATCTTCATCCACTACGGCGTCTACGCCGTCGGTGGCGCCGCCGAGTCCTGGTCCTTCTACACGGGCGAGATGACGCACGAGCAGTACATGAAACAGCTCGACGGCTTCAGCGCGTCGCACTACGACCCCGACGCCTGGGCCGAGTTGTTCGCCCGCGTCGGCGCCCGGTACGCGGTCCTCACCACCCGGCACCACGACGGCGTCGCCCTCTGGGACACCGGCCACCGCAATCTCGACGTGGTCCGGGACACCCCGGCGGGCCGCGACCTCGTCGCCGGGTTCGTCGAGGCACTGCGCGCCCGGGATCTCAAGGTCGGCCTCTACTACTCGCACTCCGACTGGAACCACCCGGACTACGCGACCGAGCGGCACCCGGGCCCGTACGTCGTGCCGCTCAACGCGTACTCGCAGGCCGAACCCGGTCAGGAGGACCCGGCGGCCTGGGCCCGCTATCTCGCGTACCGCGACGGACAGGTCCGCGAACTCGTCGAACGCTTCCGGCCCGACATCCTCTGGTTCGACGGCGAATGGGAGCGCACCGAGGAGCAGTGGCGGATGGACGAACTCGCCGACCAGATCCTCGCGGGCAACCCGGACACCGTCCTCAACGGCCGGATGCTCGGCCACGGCGACTACGCCACCCCTGAACAGGGCGCGCCCCTCCAGGCCCCGGACGGCCCGTGGGAGTTGTGTCTCACCATCAACGGCTCATGGAGCCACCGGCCGCAGGACCGCGACTTCAAGTCGGTGCGCCAGCTGGTGCGGTACTTCACCGAGACCATCGGCATGGGCGGCAACCTGCTGCTGGCCGCGGCACCGCGCGAGGACGGCACGATCCCCGAGGAACAGATCGAACGCATGGAGGGCCTCGGCGCGTGGATCGGGCGGCACACGGACGCCGTGTACGGCACGGTCGCGGGGCTGCCCGCCGGGCACCACTACGGCCCCAGCACCCTGTCCGCGGACCGGCGCACGCTCTATCTGGTGTGCTTCGACGCCCCGCGCGACTCCGTGTCGGTCCGGGGGCTGCGGAACCGGGTCCGGCGTGTCACGGTCCTCGGCACGGGCACCGAACTGGGCCATCACGTCACCGGCGGACTCGACACCGTACCGGGGGTGACGTGGATCGACGCGCCCGCGGCGGCCGATCTGGACGAGGAGGCGACCGTGCTGGCCGTGGAGCTGGAGGGGGAACTGGACCTGTACACGGGGGTGGGCCGGCTCTGACCGGCCTGCGGCTGTGGCGTGGGCCCGTGCCGATGCCGGGGGCTCAGTGCCCGGTGGTGAGTACCTCGGCCACGGTGACGACCCGGATCAGCGGCCGGTACAGGTCCATGATCTGCAGGGCCTTGGCGTGCGAGGCGTCGTCCGCGCCCGCGCAGGCGTCGGCCACCACCCGCACCTCGACGCCCGCGTCGGCCGCCGCGAGCGCGGTGGACAGCACGCAGCAGTCCGTGCTGACTCCGGCGAGCACGAGCCGGCGCTCCGGGCCCACCCGCTCGGCCAGCTCCGGGGTCCACTTGCCGAAGGTGTGGGCGTCCACGAAGTGCCGTGCGTGCGGGGCGAGTTCGTCGACCAGCTCCCACAGCCGGTCGTGCGGGGGCCGCAGCGCGAAGGGCCACTGCTCGTAGTACGCGCGCCAGGCACCGGCCGGTTCGGCGGGTGCGAGGAAGCGTGTGAAGGTGGCCCGCTCGGCGAAGGCGGGCAGCAGACGGCGTACCCCCTCGGCGGCCTCGCCGAAGCGGGGCGTGGCCCACGGACTGTCCGGCTCGGCGAAGACGCGCTGCATGTCGACGACGGCGAGGTGGGCGGCCCCGTCACCCCTCGCACTCCCACTTCGGCGCCCGTTCCCGCTCATGCGTTCAGCGTCTTCCCGTCCACCGGTCCGCTCGGGGCCTGTGCCTCCTGCGTACGCACCCTTCCCCGGCCGAGTGCGAGGGTGCCGAGGAAGCCGAGGGCGAGCGCGGCGAGTACGCCCAGGTTCGCGTACGCCCAGGTGCCGTCCTTGCCGCCGAGGCCGAGGGGGCCCAGCAGATAGCCCTGCCACTCCAGCCAGTCGGCGGCCGAGTTGGTGACCAGACCCCAGCCGAGCGCGGTGGCGGCGAGGGTGAGCAGCAGCGGGAGCGGTTCGACGTCTCCGTAGCGGCCCTTCACACGGAACAGGTCGGCCTCGTCGTAGTCGCGGCGGCGCAGCGCCAGGTCGGCGAGCATCACTCCGCACCAGGCCGCGACCGGCACACCGAGTGTGGTGAGGAAGCCGATGAACTGGCCCAGGAAGTCGTCGGCGACGAAGACGATGTAGACGGAGCCCGCGATCATCAGGACGCCGTCCAGCAGGGCCGCCAGATAGCGCGGTACGCGCAGGCCCGCGGCGAGCAGGGCCAGGCCGGACGAGTAGATGTCGAGGACCGCGCCGCCGACCAGGCCCAGTACGGCCACCACGGCGAAGGGGATCAGGAACCAGGTGGGCAGGATCGTGGTGAGCGCGCCGATCGGGTCGCCCGCGATGGCCGTGCTGAGTGTCGTGGACGATCCGGCCAGCAGCAGGCCGAAGACCAGCAGGAGCAGCGGTGCCACCGAAGCGCCGAAGGTCGTCCAGCCGGCCACGCCCCGGCCGGAGGAGTTTCGCGGCAGATAGCGCGAGTAGTCGGCGGCGGCGTTGACCCAGCCGAGGCCGAAGCCGGTCATCATGAAGACCAGGGCGCCGATGAACTCCTGGGCGGAACCGGCCGGTACGGCGCTGACGGCCGACCAGTGGATGTGGTCGGCGACGAGCCCGATGTAGACGACCGTCAGGACCCCGGTGACGACGGTGATGACCGTCTGGAGCCGCATGATCAGGTCGAAGCCCATCACTCCGCCGACCACGACGAGCGCGCCGACGACGATCAGGGCGACCACCTCGGTCCCGGTGCCGCCGCCCCGGCCGAGGCGGTCGAGCACGGTCGAGGTGGCCATCGTCGCCAGTGCCGTGAGGACGGTCTCCCAGCCGACGGTGAGCATCCAGGACACCACGGCGGGGAGCCGGTTGCCGCGCACGCCGTAGGCGGCCCGGCTGAGCACCATCGTCGGCGCCGAACCGCGCTTGCCCGCGACCGCGACGAGTCCGCAGAGCAGGAAGGAGAAGACGATCCCGATCACTCCGGCGGCCAGGGCCTGCCAGAACGAGATCCCGAACCCGAGCACGAAGGATCCGTAGCTCAGCCCGAGAATGGAGACATTCGCCCCGAACCAGGGCCAGAAGAGCGTACGGGGCGTGCCTTTCCGCTCGCCGTCCCCGATCACATCGAGCCCGTGTGCTTCGACCTGCAACGCCATCACCGACCTGCCCATCAGGAGTCCGGATACAGCAAACCCCACGCCCCCGAAAGGGGCGCGGGGAACTGCGCGACCAGCCACGACGCACCCGCAGGTGACGAACGAGCCACCCGCGGGGACGCTACGGCTGAGGCTCAGGCCAGCGTCGCCAGCACAGCGTTCAGCGTCGCGGACGGCCGCATGACGGCCTCGGCCTTGACCGGGTCGGGCTGGTAGTACCCACCGATCTCGGCAGGCGAACCCTGCACCGCGTTCAGCTCGGAGACGATCGTCTCCTCCTGCGCGGTGAGCGTCTCGGCGAGCGGAGCGATCACCTTGGCGAGCTCGGCGTCGTCGGTCTGCCCGGCCAGCTCCTGCGCCCAGTACAGCGCGAGGAAGAAGTGACTGCCGCGGTTGTCGATGCCACCGAGGCGACGGCTCGGCGACTTGTCGTTCTCCAGGAACGTGGCCGTCGCGCGGTCGAGCGTGTCGGCGAGGACCTGGGCGCGCGCGTTGTCCGTGGTCTGCGCGAGGTGCTCGAAGCTGGAGGCCAGCGCGAGGAACTCGCCCAGGCTGTCCCAGCGCAGGTAGTCCTCCTTGACCAGCTGCTGCACGTGCTTGGGCGCGGAGCCGCCGGCGCCCGTCTCGAAGAGGCCGCCGCCGTTCATCAGCGGGACGATCGAGAGCATCTTGGCGCTGGTGCCCAGCTCCAGGATCGGGAACAGGTCGGTCAGGTAGTCGCGCAGGACGTTGCCGGTGACCGAGATGGTGTTCTCGCCGCGGCGGATGCGCTCCACGGAGAGCTTGGTCGCCTCGACGGGCGACAGGACACGGATGTCCAGGCCCTCGGTGTCGTGCTCCGGCAGGTAGGCGTTGACCTTCTCGATGAGCTTCGCGTCGTGCGCGCGGCTCTCGTCCAGCCAGAACACGGTCGGGTCGCCGGTGGCGCGGGCGCGGGTGACGGCGAGCTTGACCCAGTCCCGGATCGGGGCGTCCTTGGTCTGGCAGGCGCGGAAGATGTCGCCGGCGGAGACAGTCTGCTGCAGGACGACGTTTCCGGCCTGGTCGACGAGGCGGACCGTGCCGGTGGTCGCGATCTCGAAGGTCTTGTCGTGGCTGCCGTACTCCTCGGCCTTCTGCGCCATCAGACCGACGTTCGGGACGGTGCCCATGGTCGACGGGTCGAAGGCGCCGTTGGCGCGGCAGTCGTCGAGGACGACCTGGTAGACACCGGCGTAGCTGGAGTCCGGGAGGACCGCCAGGGTGTCGGCCTCGCCGCCGTCCGGGCCCCACATGTGGCCGGAGGTGCGGATCATCGCCGGCATGGAGGCGTCGACGATGACGTCGGAGGGCACGTGCAGGTTGCTGATGCCCTTGTCGGAGTCGACCATGGCCAGCTCGGGGCCCTCGGCGAGCTCGGCGTCGAAGGACGCCTTGATCTCGGCGCCCTCGGGCAGGGACTCAAGGCCCTTGTAGATGCCGCCGAGACCGTCGTTGGGGGTCAGACCCGCGGTGGCGAGCGCCTTGCCGTACTGCGCGAACGTCTTCGGGAAGAAGGCGCGCACCACGTGGCCGAAGATGATCGGGTCGGAGACCTTCATCATGGTGGCCTTGAGGTGCACGGAGAACAGCACGCCGTCGGCCTTGGCCTTGGCGATCTGCGCGGTGAGGAACTCGCGCAGCGCGGCGACGTGCAGGACGGAGGCGTCGACGACCTCGCCCGCGAGGACGGGTACGGACTCACGCAGGACGGTGGTGGAGCCGTCGTCGCCGGTCAGCTCGATGCGCAGGGAGCCGGCCTCGGAGATCACCACGGACTTCTCGGTGGACCGGAAGTCGTCGACGCCCATGGTCGCGACGTTGGTCTTCGAGTCGGCGGTCCAGGCGCCCATGCGGTGCGGGTGGGCCTTGGCGTAGTTCTTGACCGACGCGGGGGCGCGGCGGTCGGAGTTGCCCTCGCGCAGCACCGGGTTCACGGCGCTGCCCTTGACCTTGTCGTAGCGGGCGCGGATGTCGCGCTCCTCGTCGGTCTTCGGGTCGTCCGGGTAGTTCGGCAGCGCGTAGCCCTGCGACTGCAGCTCGGCGACCGCGGCCTTCAGCTGCGGGATCGAGGCCGAGATGTTCGGCAGCTTGATGATGTTGGCACCGGGCGTCTTGGCCAGCTCGCCCAGCTCGGCGAGGGCGTCGGCGATGCGCTGCCCCTCCTCCAGGAACTCGGGGAAGAGGGCGATGATCCGCCCGGCCAGCGAGATGTCACGGGTTTCCACAGTGACACCGGCCTGCGACGCGTACGCCTGGACCACCGGCAAGAACGAATACGTCGCCAGGGCCGGGGCCTCGTCAGTGTGCGTATAGATGATGGTCGAGTCAGTCACCGGGTGCTCCGCTCCACGTCTGCAAAGTCTGCAACATTGCTCGACATCAAGATATCTCGTGATGGCGCCGGACCGGACAGGAGGCTGCACAAGTCCGCCACGGCCCGGCCGGGAGCGGCTTCGCCCCGGTCGGAGGTGGGCAGTCCGCGCCTTCGATGCCCTTCGATGCCCGGCATGGTGGGAGCACGCACTTCATCGGCCAGAACTATGTTGTCCCACCACATGTGCGCCTGACCTGCGCCTTCCTACGGTGTGCCGATACGTACCCGTCCCCACCGAACACCCGGAAGTGGTGCACATGGCCTCCGCAGCAACCGCTCCCCCACCACCAGCCTCGACACCACCCAGCAGCCTCAAGCGCATCGTCGCCGCGAGCCTGATCGGCACCACCATCGAGTGGTACGACTTCTTCCTCTACGGATCGGCCGCCGCGCTCGTCTTCAACAAGCTGTTCTTCCCGGGCTCCGACCCGCTCGTCGGGACCCTGCTGTCGTTCCTGACGTACGCGGTGGGGTTCGCCGCCCGGCCGCTCGGGGCGCTGGTCTTCGGGCACTACGGCGACCGGCTCGGCCGTAAGAAACTCCTGGTCCTGAGTCTGCTGCTGATGGGCGGAGCGACCTTCGCGATCGGGCTGCTGCCCACGCACGCGACCATCGGTACGGCGGCCCCGGTGCTGCTGACCGTGCTGCGCCTGGTGCAGGGCTTCGCGCTGGGCGGGGAGTGGGGCGGCGCCGTACTGCTGGTGTCGGAGCACGGGGACGCGCGGCGGCGCGGTTTCTGGGCCTCGTGGCCGCAGACCGGGGCGCCCGCCGGGCAGTTGCTGGCGACGGGGGTGCTGTCGTTGCTGACCGCCGTACTCTCGGACGCCCAGTTCACGGCCTGGGGCTGGCGCATCCCCTTCCTGCTGTCGGGCGTACTCGTCATGGTCGGTCTGTGGATACGTCTGTCCGTCGACGAATCGCCCGTCTTCAAGGCGGCTCTGGCTCAAGCCGAGGCCCGCAAGTCCGTTCAGGACGGGGCCGCGGAGAAGCTGCCGCTGGTCTCCGTGCTGCGGTACCACTGGCGGGACGTCCTCATCGCGATGGGCGCGCGCATGGCGGAGAACATCAGCTACTACGTGATCACCGCGTTCATCCTCGTGTACGCCACCACGTCGACCGGGCTGTCCAAGCAGACCGCGCTGAACGCGGTGCTCATCGCGTCCGCCGTGCACTTCGCGGCGATCCCGGCGTGGGGCGCCCTGTCCGACCGGGTCGGCCGCCGGCCGGTGTATCTGCTGGGCGCGGCCGGTATCGGGCTGTGGATGTTCCCGTTCTTCGCGCTCATCGACACGGGGAGCTTCGGGAACCTGATCCTCGCCGTGACCGTGGGTCTGGTCCTGCACGGCGCCATGTACGCCCCGCAGGCCGCGTTCTTCTCGGAGATGTTCGCGACCCGCATGCGGTACTCCGGGGCCTCGATCGGCGCGCAGTTCTCGTCGGTCGCCGCGGGCGCGCCCGCACCGCTCATCGCGACCGCGCTGCTGGCGGACCACGACAGCTCGACCCCGATCGCCCTGTACGTGATCGGGGCCGCCGTGCTGACCCTGATCGCCGTGGGTGTGGCGAAGGAGACCCGCCACCGCGACCTCGCGGACGTCGACGGGGATGCGACGGCGGTGGCCGCGGGAGGAACCGGTCCGTCCGGGACCGTCGAGCCGGGCGCGGAGGGCGCGGAAGCCGCGAAGGAGTCCCACCCCGCGGACGCCCGTACCGTCTGAGCGGCGGTTGAGCAGCGGTCTAGCACCAGCCTGGCAGCGGCCGGCATCGTCCGGGCCGTCGTGCGGCGGCCGGCCCCCGCGCGTCCGTGCGTGCGGGGGTCAGTGCTGTCCGGGAGGCGCCGAGGACGACAGCCGGTGCAGCCGCAGGGCGAGCTGGATCTCCAGCGCGCGGGCCGGACTCTGCCACTCGGCTCCGAGCAGCCGGCCCACCCGCTCCAGGCGCTGCGCGACCGTGTTGACGTGGACGTGCAGCTCGTCCTTCGTACGTGCCGGGCTCATCCCGCAGGCGAAGTACGCGTCGAGGGTGCGCAGAAGATCCGTGCCACGCTTCTCGTCGTACGTGACGACCTGGCCGATGGTGCGCTCGACGAAGCCGGGAATGTCCCTGCTCCCGGCCAGCAGCAGCCCCAGGAACCCGAAGTCCTCGGCGGCGGCGCCGTCCCCCGGGCGGCCGAGGAGCCGCAGCGCGTCGAGGCACCGCTGTCCCTCGGCGTAGGCCTCGGCCACGGTCTCCGGGCGCACGGCGAGATCCCGGACGGGCGCGGAGGCCCCGACGGTGACCGCCTCGTGAACGGCCGTGCCCAGGTCTCTCGCCGTGCGGCGGGCCAGCTCGGTCGCCGTGTCGCCGGGGCCGAGGGGCAGCAGCAGGACGGTGCCTCCGTCGCGGGCCGCGGCGAGTCCGAGCCGGGTGGCGGCGAGGTGGGACGCCGCGGACCACAGTCTGCGCCGGGCCGCCGCCTCCTGGTCGGCGTCCGCCACCGGGCTGTCCAGCCGGGCGGCGAGCACCACGTGGACGGAGTCGAGGTCGGCGTCGAACCGGGCCGCGCGCTCGCGCAGCAGCCGGGGGTCGCGGTCGCGGGCGTCGAGCAGGTCGTCCAGCAGCTCGCCGCGGACGCGCTGTTCGGCCTCGGCGGCCGAGCGCCGGGCGAGCAGCAGGAGCGAGGTGACCATGGCGGCGCGCTCCAGGGTGCGCTGGTCGACGGGGTCGAGTCCCGGCTGGCCGTCCAGCACGAGTGCGCCGAGCAGTTCTCCGCCTGCGGCGACGGCCGCGACCCAGTCGTCCCCGTGGCGGACGGCGTGGCCTTCGGCCCGTGACACCTCGACCGCGTCGCCGGGTGCCGCTCCCGCGTCGGCGAAGCGCACGGTGCCGTCGAGGACCTGGGAGACCGCGGCGGACACGTCGTGGACCCCGCCGCCCCGCAGAACGAGCTCGGCGAGCCGGTCGTGGACGTCCGAGGCCCGCTCGATGACCCCGCTGCGGTCCCCGATGATCTCGTTGGCCCGCTCCAGGTCCGCCAGCGTCTGACGGGTCTCGGTGAGCAGGTTCGCGGCGTCGATGGCTGCCGCCGCCAGGGCCGCGAAGGAGCCGAGCAGCGCGATCTCCTGCCGCTCGAAGACCCGCGCGCGGCGGTCGGCGGCGAAGAGCACACCGATGACGTGCGGGCCGAGCGCGAGGGGCACGCCGAGGATCGCCACCAGCCCCTCGTCCCGTACTCCCGCGTCGATCGTCAGGGTGTGCCGGAAGCGGTCGTCCCGGAAGTAGTCGTCCGTGACATAGGGCCGGGCCGTCTGGGCGACGAGCCCGCCCAGCCCCTCCCCCATGCCCAGACGCAGCTGCTGGAAGCGCGCCGCGACCGAGCCCTCGGTGACCCGCATGTACGTGTCGCCCCGCGCCGGGTCGTTCAGGCTGAGGTACGCGACGTCCGTGCTCAGCAGGGAGCGGGCGCGCTGCACGATCGCCTGGAGCACGGCGTCGAGGTCGCGCAGTCCCGCCAGGTCGTGGGCCGTCTCGAAGAGCGCGGACAGCTCGGCCTCGCGTCTGCGGCGCCCCTCCATCTCCGCGCGCACGCGCAGGGCGAGCACCTTGGCGTCCTCAAGGGCGGCGATCCGGTCGGCGGCCATGCCGTCCGCACGGGCGAGCAGCACCGGCTGCTCGTACGCGTCGGCGGACGCGCCCCTGGCCAGGAGTTTCAGGTACGGCGTCTCCGCGCTCGCCTCGGAGCGCCCGGCCGACTTCGATTGATCACGGAACATGTCCACCAGGATTACCCGTCGCACCGACAGCCTGACCAGCCCTGTGGATAACTCGCGCTCAGTGCGCGGTCCAGCCGCCGTCGAGCACCAGCGAGGTGCCGGTGACGAAGGACGCGGCCGGGCCGCACAGGTACGCCACGGCCTCGGCGACCTCCTCGGGTTCGATGAGGCGTTTGACGGCGCTGTCCTTCAGCAGGATCTCCGTCAGCACCCGCTCCCGCGGTATCCCGTGGACGGCCGCCTGATCGGTGAGCTGTTTCTCGACCAGGGGTGTGCGCACATAGGCGGGGTTCACACAGTTCGAGGTGACTCCGTGGGGGGCGCCTTCGAGCGCCGCCGTCTTGGAGAGGCCCTCCAACCCATGTTTTGCCGCCACATAGGCCGACTTGAAGGCGGAGGCGCGGAGCCCATGGACGGAGGACACATTGACGATGCGGCCCCACCCCTGCCCGTACATGTGCGGCAGCGCCCCGCGGATGAGCCGGAACGGTGCCTCCAGCATCACGGTCAGCACGGTGTGGAAGGTGTCGGGCGGGAAGTCCTCGATGGGGCGCACCAGTTGAAGTCCGGCGTTGTTGACGAGGATGTCGGTGCCCGCCGCGGCGGCTTCCGCCGCGTCCAGGTCGGTGAGGTCGAGGAGGTGCGGCTCGACGGTTCCCGCGAGGCCCCGGGCCTGTTCGGCGAGTGTCTCCAGGCCCTCGGACTGCCGGTCGACCGCCCGCACCTTCGCACCGGCCGCGGCGAGCCGCAGCGCGCACGCCCGGCCGATCCCGCCTGCGGCGCCGGTGACGAGGGCGGTACGGCCGCCCAGGTCGGAGGAGGGGGCCTGGGGGCCTGCGAGGACGCTGCGCGCGGTCGTCATGCTCCGACCCTAGGGAGCCCCTCCGGCTCGCCCCATGTGGTCACAACCCACACTTCAGCCTCAGGTCGTGGGGTCGAACCACGTGGGCTCGTCGGACAGCGCCTGCTTGATCCGGACCAGCCCGTGCTCGTTCAGCTCCGGCAGCGCGTCCACGGCGAACCAGGCGACCTCCAGCGACTCGTCGTCGTTGACACGGGCCTCGCCTCCGACGGCCCGGCACCGGATGGTGATGTCCATGAACTGGCAGATGTCGCCGTTCGGGTACGTGATCGGCTTCAGCGCCTGGACGAGAACGACGCGCTCGGCCACGCACCGGACGCCCGTCTCCTCGTGGACCTCGCGGACGGCACAGGCGGCGGGCTGCTCCCCCGGCTCCGACATTCCGGCGATGACGGCCCACTTGCCGGTGTCGACCCGGCGCCCGAGCAGGACTCTGTCCTCGTCGTCGAAGACGACGGCGGTGACTCCGGGAAGCCACAGCAACTGCTGTCCGGCACTGGCCCGGATCGTACGGATGAAGTCAGGAGTAGCCATGGACCGACCCTAACGGGCCGGTCGCGTCACCCTGCCGCGTTCCGTCGTCCACGCGCGGCCGACGTGACCGCCCAGCCGAGTCCGCCCGCGGCGATCAGGACCAGCAGCATCTCGGGTGCGATGCCGAAGCGGGTGGCGGGGGTCTCGGAGGACCGCAGCGGCACCTTCTGCACGAGGGAGTCGGCCACGAACATGCCGGTGCGCTGGGTGATCCTCCCGTCCGGCATGATCATGGCGCTGACGCCGCTGGTCACCGGGACGGTGACGGTCCGGCTGTGCTCGACGGCCCGGACGCGGGACATGGCGAGCTGCTGGTACGTCATCTCGCTGCGGTCGAACGTGGCGTTGTTGCTCGGTACGGAGATGATCTGGGCGCCGTGGGTGACGGTGTCGCGCACGGCCCAGTCGAAGGCGGCCTCGTAACAGGTCGCGAGGCCGACCTGGGTGCCCGCCATGGTGAACACGCCCGGCTTGTCGCCCCGGCTGAAGTCCTGGCGGACCATCGACGTCCAGTTCTCGTTGATGGCGCCGAGGAGCGAGCGCATCGGGAGGTACTCGCCGAACGGCTGGACCTGTCGCTTGTCGTAGGTGGCGCCGGGGCCCTTCACCGGGTCCCACAGGATCTGCTCGTTGTAGAGCTTGCCGCTCTTCTCCACGACACCGCCGACCGAGATGGGCGCGCCGATGGCCCTGGCCGCCTTGTCGATCACGGCGTAGGCGTCGGGGTTGCGGAAGGGGTCGATGTCGGAGGAGTTCTCCGGCCACAGCACGAAGTCGGGCTGGGCCACCTTGCCCGCCTTGACCCGCGCGGCCAGCCGCTCGGTCTCGCGTGCGTGGTGGTCGAGGACGGCGCGGCGCTGGGAGTTGAAGTCGAGTCCCGCGCGCGGGACGTTGCCCTGGATGACGGCGACGGTCGCGGTGCCGTCCTCGGCGCTGTCACTGACCAGGGAGCGTGCGGCGAAGGCGCCCGCCACGGGAACGACGAGAGCGAGCAGGGCCACCGCGGCGGCCCCCCGGCGTACGACACGCGTGCGCCGCGCTTCGAGGCCCAGGCGGACGGTCTCGTACAGGCCGAAGCCGCACAGGACGACCGCGAACCCGAGCACGGGGGTGCCGCCCACGGCCGCGAGCGGCAGGAAGACGCCGTCGGCCTGACCGAAGGCGATCTTGCCCCAGGGGAAGCCGCCGAACGGCACACGCGCGCGTGCCGCCTCACCGGCGATCCACAGGGCAGCCGCCCACAAGGGCCGGCCGGGCAGCTTCGACACGGCCGCGATGCCGGCGCCGACGAGCGCGACGTACACCGCCTCGATGACGACGAGCGCCAGCCACGGTCCGGGGCCGACCTCGACGCCGGTCCAGACGAGCAGCGGCAGCAGGAAGCCGAGGCCGAAGAGGTAGCCGAGGCCGAGGGCCGCCTTCCAGGTGCGGCCGTGCAGGCACCAGGCGAGGATCGCGAAGGCCGGCAGGGCCAGCCACCACAGGGTGCGCGGCGGGAAACTGACGTACAGCAGCACTCCGGAGAGTGCCGCGGCGGCGGCCGGAAGCAGCCGTCGCGCCAGGCGAGCCATGCGCGAAACGGGCCGGTCCTGCGGGTCGAGCTGTTCCGGCTCGTCTACGGGGGTCGCTGTGGCGGTCACGCGGGGAGTCTACGGCGCGTGACCACGGCGCCGACAGCGCGGCCCCCGGCTCCCGGCCGGGCGCCCGCCGGGTACGCACGGGGTACGCACGAGGCACTGACCGGGCGTTTACCCCTCACTTGCCGCATCGTTTCTGCGCAACTCGTCCACAAACCGGCGCATCACCCGTTACGGTGTGCCGGAGCCTTCGACGTACGGGCCGTTTCCGGCCGGGCGCTCGGGGCCCGTCACAGGTCGGGGGGCGTCGGGGTGGGGTCCACGGGGATGACTTCGGCGACCGGTCCGGCGTCGGCGCACGACAGACGCAGCGCTTCGGACGCGACGGGTGTCGTCGTGCTCGGAGCGTGCGCCGCCTGGTCCCTGATCACCGCCGCGGTGCACGGCGGGCGGCCCGAGGGGGTCCTGCTCGCGGTGCTCGCCGTGGCCGCCGGCTACGCGGTGGGGCGGATCTGCGGCGAGCTGCTGCCGGTCGCCGTGCCCGGCGCGGGCGCGTTCGCCGGACTCGGGCTCGCCGTGGCCGCCCCGCACATCAATCCGGGCAGCCAGGCGACCTCACCGCTCGGCCAGACCGGCGCGACCGCCGCGCTGCTCACCCTCTCCGCGGGGGCCGCGTGCTGTGCGGCCTGGGCGGCCCGCCCGCCGGGGCTGCGGCTCGCCCTGCGGCTGCTGGCCGCCGGTATCGCGGTCACCGCGGCCGTCCTGGGGTCGACGTCGGGCTTCGTCACCTGTCTGGGAGTGCTGCTCTGCTCGCTCGCCGCCGACCGTATGCGCCGCCGTGCCGTGGGGCTCGGGGGTCTCGCGCTCGCCGTGGCCCTGGTGACCGGCGCGACCTGGGCGGCGGCCGAAGACGTACTGCCGGACGGTCTGACCTCGTCCCTGGAGGGGCAGCTCACCCAGCACCGCGTCCTGCTGTGGCACGACGCGCTCGACCTGGCGGCCGGGGAACCCGGACTGGGCATCGGTCCCGGACGCTTCGCGGAGCTGAGTCCGACCGTCACGGAGTCGCTGCCGCCCGACGGCAAACCCCACTCGGCGCCGTTCCAGCAGGCCGCCGAACAGGGGGTTCTGGGCGTGGTGCTGCTCGCCGCGGTGTTCGGCTGGGTCCTGTACGCCCTGTGGAGGTCACCGCGCGCCACCCCGGTCGTCCTCACCGCGGGCGCCGCCCTGGCGGCGCTGGCCGTGATCGCCGCGGTGGGCAACGCCCTGAGCTTCACGACGGTCACGGCGGGCGCGGGCCTGCTCGCGGGCCTGGCCACGGCGCGCCCCGCGCCGACCGTCCCTGCGGAGTAGCCGGCGCAGCCGCGCGAAAGAGCGCTTCCGGAGGGGACCGTTACGACGGCGTCAGTGGTACGGCGGTGTCAGTGGGTGCGGCCCATGGCGGCGATCCGCAGTCGGTCGCGGATGACCCGTACGGCCGCCTCCGCGTTGTCCACCGTGATGGTGAACGTGTGCCCGTCGCCCAGGAGGAGCACCAGCCCCTCACCCCGTCGGACGACCACGGCGGTGCCCTGGTCGGGCCGCCAGCGGTAGCCCCAGCCGCCCCACTGGCGCGGGGTGACCCGGGGCGCGAAGTCGGCGCCGGTGATGTGCGACAGCGGGATGCGGCGGCGCGGGACACCCATGTGGCCGCAGCGCACTTCGAGGCACTCCTTGTCGACCTTCACCGCCACATGCACGAACGCCAGCGTCCCGAAGAGGACGAGAAGCCCTGCCGCGATACAGCCGACCACGGACATGGCGAGGGCGGCGATGCCCGACGTCCATGTCGAATCGACGGCCAGCTGGATGCCCAGTGCCAGGCAGGCGGCGCCGATGCTCGCGAGCAGCCACTGCATTCGGTTGGACGCGCGACCGTGCCAGACCTCGGTATGCGGGGCGTCGGCAGCGCCCTGTTCGCCGTGGGGGTGGTCCGTCATGCCAATGAGCGTACTCACGTTCCGCAGAGAGGGCACCTGATCGCGGACGGTGACTGTCGCGCGTGGAGGCGAAGCCTCCGCCGGGCGGGCGCCGCCGCGCGCCCGGGCCGCCGCGCGGGTCGATGGCGGGCCCGGTGGCGGGTCAGCGCGCGGGGCTGACCGCCTGGAGCAGCCGGCCCTCGTCGTACGTCAGCGCGGTGGCGGGCAGTACGCCCTCCCGGCCGCCGAGCAGCACCGTGAGCGTGCCCTGGTCGGGTGCCTGCGGGGCCGCCGCCTCGCCGGTGCGGCGCAGTGCCTGGGCGGCCACGGCGCCGGCCGAGCCGTGCAGGACGAGCGGTGCCGTGCCGGGCCGCTGCACGGCCGCGCGGATCCGCTCGGCGACCAGTTCGTAATGGGTGCAGCCCAGGACGACGGTCGTCACATCGTCGGGCGTACGCGCCGCGGCCGCCGCGATCGCGGCGTCGATGGCCGGCTGGTCGGCGCGCTCGACGGCGTCCGCGAGGCCGGGGCAGGGCACCTCGGTGACGCTCGCCCCGTCGGCGAACTCGCGGATGAGACCGCGCTGGTAGGGGCTGCCGGTGGTGGCGGGCGTGGCCCAGATGGCGAAGGGTCCGCCGCCCGCGGCGGCCGGCTTGATCGCGGGGACCGTGCCGATGACGGGAATCCCCGGCTCCAGGCGGGCCCGCAGGGCGGGCAGGGCGTGCACGGACGCGGTGTTGCAGGCGACGATCAGGGCGTCGGGCCGGTGCGCGGCGGCGGCCTCCGCGACGGCGAGGGCGCGCGCGGTCACGTCCTCGGGCGTCCGGGGCCCCCATGGCATGCTGCCGGGGTCCGAGGAGAGAACGAGCTCCGCGTCGGGGCGCAGTCGACGTACCGCGGCGGCCGCCGCGAGCAGTCCGATTCCGGAGTCCATGAGCGCGATCTTCACCCGGTCACCATAGTCGATACGGCTCAACGGGCCTCAGTGGTGGGGCAGACTGCGGCGGGTGAGCGCCCTCATGTGGACCGCTGTCGGATCGCTGGCCGCCTGGCTGTGGCTGCTGCTCGGCCAGGGCTTCTTCTGGCGTACGGACCTGCGGCTGCCGCCGCGCGGGGAGCCGGACGACTGGCCGTCCGTGTGTGTCGTCGTACCGGCGCGCGACGAGGCCGCCGTCCTGTCCGAGAGTCTGCCCTCGCTCCTCGCGCAGGAGTATCCGGGGCGGGCCGAGATCTTCCTCGTCGACGACGGCAGTTCGGACGGCACCGGGGACCTTGCCCGTGAGCTGGGGCGGCGGCACGGCGGGCTGCCGCTGACCGTCGGCTCGCCCGGGGAGCCGCCCGCCGGCTGGACCGGCAAGCTCTGGGCCGTACGGCACGGCATGGGCCTGGCACGCGCGCGTGGGCCCGAATATCTGCTGCTCACGGACGCGGACATCGCCCATGCGCCGGCCAGTCTGCGGGAGTTGGTGGCCTCGGCCGTGACCGGGGACTTCGATCTCGTCTCCCAGATGGCCCGGCTGCGCGTGGAGAGCGTCTGGGAGCGGCTCGTGGTGCCCGCGTTCGTGTACTTCTTCGCGCAGCTGTATCCGTTCCGGTGGATCGCGCAAAAGGGCTCGCGGACCGCTGCCGCCGCGGGCGGCTGTGTCCTGCTGCGGGCCGGCGCCGCCGAGCGGGCCCGCATCCCGGACGCCGTCCGGCAGGCCGTCATCGACGACGTGGCGATGGCGAGGGCCGTGAAGGGCTCCGGAGGGCACATCTGGCTCGGGCTCGCGGAGCGCGTGGACAGCGTGCGTCCCTATCCGCGGCTGCACGATCTGTGGCGGATGGTCTCACGCAGCGCGTACGCCCAGCTGCGGCACAGCCCGCTGCTGCTCGCCGGCACCGTGGCGGGTCTCGCCGTGGTGTATCTGGTGCCGCCGGTGGCGCTCGTCGTGGGTCTCGTGACCGGCGCCCACCCCGTGGCGGCGGCGGGCGGGCTGGCGTGGCTGCTGATGACGGCGACGTATCTGCCGATGCTGCGGTACTACCGGCAGCCTCTCGCGCTCGCCCCTCTGCTGCCGTTCACGGCCCTGATGTACCTCTTCATGACGGTGGATTCCGCGGTGCAGCACTACAGGGGGCGCGGCGCGGCCTGGAAGGGCCGCACCTACGCCCGTCCCGACGCGGCACCAGACGCGGCACCCGAGCAGCAGTGAAAGCCTTTGCGGGACAGGGGCGCGGCCGGTCGGTTCACTTCCTGCCCGGGGTCCAGTTCATGCCCCAGCCGTAGGCGTAGTCCACGGTGCGCTGCGGGCTGACGCCCCGGTCGGGGACGAGGAAGCGCGCCTCGCGCTGGACCACGAGGTCGGTGCCGGTGTTCGTGATGAGGGCGAGCGCGCACACCGTGGAGGGCACGGTGCACTCGCCGAGCGAGAAGTCGACGGGTGCGCCGTGCAGCGGCTGGAGGGTCACCGAGGCGTCCAGGTCGGCGAAGGAACGCGCCCCTTCGTAGATGGTCACGAAGATGAGGATGCGGCGGAAGTCCCGGATGTGGTCGAGGTTGACGCTGATGTTCTCGCCGCTCGACGACGCGCCGGTCCGGTCGTCGCCGTCGAGGTGGATGAACGGGGGCTGGTGCAGCGCTCCGAACGCGTTGCCCAGCGCCTGGACGACGCCCTTGCTCCCGTCGGAGAGTTCGTAGAGGGCGCACAGGTCGAGGTCGAGGTCCGCGTGCATGGCGATCGCCCGGCCCAGCTTGGCCTGCCATCCCGAGAACTGCTTGCGCACCGTCCAGTTGAGGTTCACGCGCATCACACCCGAGGTGCCGCCCTGCTTGGTCAGCGAGACGGACGGGGCGTCCTTGGTGAGCGTGACCTTGGTCAGGCGGACGGGGGCCGCGGGCGGGGCGGGGGGTGCCAGAGGGGCGGGCGGCGGGGTCGTCGGCCGGGGGGCCGTGACGGGCGGGGCGACGGGGGCCTGGGGCGGAGTGGCCCTGACCGGCGGGGCGACGGGAGCGGGCGGCGCCGGCTGCTGCGGCTCGTCGACGGTGATCCCGAAGTCGGTGGCCAGCCCCATGAGTCCGCTGTCGTAGCCCTGTCCGACGGCACGGAACTTCCAGGCGCCCTGTCTGCGGTAGAACTCGCCGAGCACGAAGGCGGTCTCGACACTCGCGCCCTCGCTGTCGAAGCGCGCGACCTCGGTGCCCTGCTGCGCGTCGAGGACCCGGATGTAGAGCCCGGGGACCTGGCCGAACGTGCCGCCGTCGGAGGAGGCGGCGAGGACCACCGCCTCGATTCCGGGCTCCACGCGCGTGAGGTCGACGAACAGCGTGTCGTTCACCTGGCCGCCGGCGTTGCGCTTGCCCTCGTGGCGCACCGCGCCGGAGGAGTGCGCCGGCTGGTTGTAGAACACGAAGTCCTGGTCGGAGCGGACCTTCCCGGACGCCAGCAGGAGGGCCGAGGCGTCCGCGTCGGGCACTCCGGGACCCGTCCGCCAGCCCAGCTCGACGCGCAGCCCCGTCGTCGGCACCGGAACGTTCGATCCTTTAGGCATTGACATGTCCGCCCCCATCGGGTGTCTCCGCGACGACCGCGACTCGGTACGTTCGCCCGTTCTGCGCCAACCTAATCCCCCGAGCCGCGAACGCCCATGACCGGGCCCGGAAGATCGGCGGCCGACCCGTCGGTAACCCCTCCGGAACTCGGCCTTTACACGATCCTGGCAGTCTCCGCTGCCCTTTTTCGCCAAGTTCGCTCACATTGGGGGTCCCGCGTCACTGCCGACACGGAAAACAACCCTCTTATCGGTCTCCCCAACCGGCAGATCGTGGGCTTAACTTATGTCCCATGACCTCCCCCCGCTCCACCTATGGCGGCGGTTACTACTCCGCCTCCTTCCCGGACACCCCGATCTACGACTCCCTCGTGGCCGAGCGGGGTACCCCGCAGATCGCCCCGATCCGGGTTCCCGCGGCGTACGACACGGGCAACAACCTGCCCGCGCTCCCGTCGGCGCTGCCCGCTCTGCCCGCCGCGCCTTCCCCACAGGCGCCCCAGTACGGCTACCCCCAGGCCCAGCAACCGGCTCCGCTGCAGCAGGCCGCGGCTCCCTACATCCCGCAGCAGGGCGGCGCGCCGCGCGGCTACCCGGGCCCCCAGGCGCCGCAGCAGCCGCAGCGCCCGATGAACGGCGGCGGCACGGGCTACGAGGCGATGCGTCCGGCAGCGCCGCGTCCCGCTCCCGCGGCCCCGCGCCCCGCCCCGGCGCCGTACCAGGACCCGTACAACAACCAGCAGTACCGCGGCTACTGAGGGTGATGCGGCGGAGGTTGTCCGAGCCCTCCGGCAGGATGACCTCATGTCGAAGCCGGTACTGCACTCGATCCACGTCCACCCGCTGAAGGCGGCTGCGGGGTACGCCCCGCACGAGGTCGTCGTGGAGCCATGGGGTCCGGCGGGGGACCGGCGCTGGGTGCTGACCGACGACAGGAACAGGGTCATCACCCAACGCGCGTGGCCGCGGATGGCGTTGGTCCGTGTCGAAGCGCTGGCCGGCGGCGCGATCCTGGTGTCCGCGCCCGGCCATGAGCCACTGACCGTCCCCGTGCCCGGACCGGGCGGCACCACGACGGTGGAGATCTGGAACGACAAGGTGGAGGGGGTCCCCGCCGGGGTCGCGGCGGACGCCTGGTTCAGCGGCTTCCTCGGTATCGGTGTGCGGCTCGTGCATCTCGACGACCCGGCCACCCGCAGACCCGTCGACCCGCGGTTCGCGCGGCCGGGCGAGACGGTCAGTTTCGCGGACGGCTACCCCCTGCTCGTCACCACGCTGGCCTCGCTCGACGCCCTGAACACCCTGATCGCGCAGGGCGACCGGCCCGAAGAGGGTCCGCTCCCCATGAACCGCTTCCGGCCGAACATCGTGGTCGGGGGCACCGCTGCCTGGGCCGAGGACGGCTGGTCCCGGATCGCCGTCGGCGAGGTCGTCCTCCGCGTCGCCAAGATGTGCGGACGCTGTGTCGTGACCACCACCGACCAGACGACGGCCGAGCGCGGCAGGGAGCCGCTGCGCACCCTCGCCAGGCACCGCCGTTTCGGCGACAAGCTGGTCTTCGGGCAGAATCTCGTACCGGAGTCGCCCGGTTCGGTCCGGGTGGGCGATCCGGTGCGGATCCTCGAATAGGCCTTCGTCCGGGGAACACCCGCGCCGGGCACAGCCGTTGAGTCCGTGTGAGAAGTTCATGAGAGGCCGGCAGGAGAGGTGGTGTGCCTCTCTCTTGTCCGGCCGCGCGCGTGAACGGCTCCGAGGGGGGTTATCACGGACGCGGAGGGGGGTGCGGAGCGGTGCGGGCAATCCGGGGAATCTGGCGCTGGCGGCACAACCCGCTTCGGCGTACGACAGATCTGTTCGAGGCGTGGCTGGCGTTGGGGGCACTTGTGCTGATCCTCGTCGCCGCGCCCCTGGTCGGTGTGCTGGTCGGCGGGATCGCCGGGGACGCCCTCCAGCGAGCCGTGCGGGAGCAGCGGGAGAACCACCATCCGGTGGTCGCGACCGTGATCAGGAGCTCAGACCGCACTCCGCTGGATCCCGACCCCGAGACGGCCTCGGGACGTGACTCCCACAGCCGGGTGCTGGCCCGCTGGACCGCGCCGGACGGCACCGCGCGCCGGGGCACGGCCATGGCGGACCTCAAGACCCCCGAGCGCGGCGACCACTTCACGGTGTGGACGGACGGACAGGGCCGAATAGTGGGCCGGCCACTGGACACCGCGACCGCCGCGACTCACGCCGTCCTCGCCGGTTTCGGCACGGCCGCCGCCAGCGCGGGCCTCGTCGAGGGCACCCGGCGTCTGCTGGTCTGGCGCATGGTGCGGCGCAGGTACGACCGCTGGGACCAGGCGTGGTCCCAGGCGGGGCCGGACTGGGGCAGGACGGGCACGGGCAGCTGACCACCTCCGCACTTCCGGTCAACCGCGCGGCCCCGCGCACGCTACGGTGGACCGGCCGAGGTGTTCGGCACCGTCATGAGAGGCTGTTTCCCGTTCCCCGTGAGCCGAGTTGACGGCCAGGCGCTGGGAACACGGCTTCTCAGGACCCGCGTACGACAAGGTGGGGGCACAGCAGCGCCATGGCACAGGGCACGGTCCAGGTGACGCACACCGGCACGTCGCGGTGGCGGCGCCGCACAGGTGAGTACGCATCGCTCGCCGCCGCCCTGGAGGCCGCGGCCGACGGTGACGTGCTCACCGTCGCCGCCGGGACCTACCGGGAGAACCTCGTCATAGAGCGGGCGGTGACGCTGCGCGGCCCCGAGGGCTCGGCCGGTTCCGTGCGCATCGCGCCCGTCGACGGCGTGCCTCTGACCGTGCGTGCCTCCGCCGTGGTCCAGGACCTGCTCGTGGAGGGCCAGGACTCGGCCGCGCCCGCGCTGCTCGTCGAGGAGGGCACGCCGGAGCTCATGGACATCCGGATCGTCACCCGGTCCGCGGCCGGTATCGAGGTGCGCGGCGGCGCGCGCCCGACGGTGCGGCGCTGCACGGTGGACAATCCGGCGGGCGTCGGCATCTCCGTGCTCGACGGCGGGGGCGGGGTCTTCGAGGAGTGCGAGGTCGTGGCCGCCGGCCAGTCGGGCGTCTCGGTGCGCGGCGGGGCCCATCCGCGGCTGGAGCGCTGCCGGGTGCACCACACGGCGGGCGCGGGCCTGTCGGTGACCGGCGAGCAGTCCGCCCTCGAAGCGGTGGGCTGCGAGGTCTACGAGGTCAGGGGCAGCGGCGTACAGATCTCCGCGCGGGCCACGGCGCATCTCACGGACTGCGATGTGCACCGCACGACCTCGGACGGTGTCACGCTCGACACGGACGCCGTGCTGACGCTCGCCGACTGCCGTATCCACGACATCCCGGAGAACGCGGTCGACCTGCGCTCCCGCTCGGTCCTGACCATGACGCGGTCCACCGTGCGCCAGTTCGGGCGCAACGGCCTGTCGGTCTGGGATCCGGGCACGCGCGTGGACGCCAACCAGTGCGAGATCCACGACAGTACGGGCGACTACCCCGCGGTGTGGGTCAGCGACGGCGCGACCGTCGTCCTCGAATCGTGCCGGGTGCACGACGTGCCGGACGCCCTGTTCGTGCTCGACCGCGGCTCGCGCGCGGACGTCGTCGACAGTGACATCACCCAGGTCCGCAACACGGCCGTGTCGGTGAGCGACGGCGCCACCGCGCAGCTCGACGACTGCCGCATCCGGGACGCGGCGACGGGTGCCTGGTTCCGTGACCACGGCAGCGGCGGGACGCTCTCCGCCTGCACGATCGACGGCACGCAGACGGGCGTGATCGTCACCAAGGGCGCCGATCCCACGATCGAGCGGTGCACGGTCACCTCGCCCGCGGAGGCGGGTTTCTACGTGTCGGCCGGCGGTCGCGGCAGCTTCCACGGCTGCCGGGTGACGGGCAGCGGCGGGTACGGCTTCCACGTGATAGACGGCTGCCGCGCCACCCTCAAGAAGTGCCGTACGGAGCGCTGCGCGCGCGGTGGTTACGAGTTCGCGGACGCCGGGGGCGACCAGGCGGCCGGCACCGGGCCGCTGGTCGAGGACTGCACGAGCGATGAGAGCGCCCACGCGCGGACCCCGGCCCCGGAACCCGCCGTACAGACCGCGGGGCAGTCCTCGGGCCTGCTGGGGGTCATCCCGGGCCAGCGTGTCACCGAGCAGGAGCCGCTGATCGCCGCCACGGAGCCCGAGCAGCCCGCGCGCACCTCGGAGGCCGTGCTCGGCGAACTGGACCTGCTGGTGGGCCTCGACAGCGTCAAGCGCGAGGTGCGAGCGCTCACCGACATGATCGAAGTGGGCCGCCGGCGCCAGCAGGCGGGCCTCAAGGCCGCCTCAGCCCGGCGCCACCTCGTCTTCACCGGCTCCCCCGGCACCGGCAAGACGACGGTCGCCCGCCTGTACGGCGAGATCCTGGCCTCCCTCGGTGTCCTGGAGAAGGGGCATCTCGTCGAGGTGTCCCGCGTCGACCTGGTCGGCGAGCACATCGGTTCCACGGCGATCCGTACGCAGGAGGCGTTCGACAAGGCGCGCGGCGGTGTCCTGTTCATCGACGAGGCGTACGCGCTGTCGCCGGAGGACTCGGGACGCGACTTCGGCCGCGAGGCGATCGACACCCTGGTGAAGCTCATGGAGGACCACCGGGAGGCCGTGGTGGTGATCGTCGCGGGCTACACGGCCGAGATGGAGCGCTTCCTTTCGGTCAACCCCGGTGTGGCGTCCCGTTTCTCACGGACCATCACCTTCAACGACTACGGCTCCGAGGAACTGCTGCGGATCGTGGAGCAGCAGGCGGACGAGCACGAGTACCGGCTGGCGCCGGGCGCCGACCAGGCGCTGCTCACGTACTTCTCGGCGATCCCGAAGGGGCCCGCGTTCGGCAACGGCCGTACCGCGCGGCAGACCTTCGAGGCGATGGTGGAGCGGCACGCGGGGCGGGTCGCCCAGCTCGCCGAGACGAGCACGGACGACCTCACCCTGCTGTACGCGGAGGACCTGCCGGAACTCCCCTGAGCCCCGGCCGGGAGTCCCCCTGGCCCCGACCGCCGGCCCTTAGACCGGCGTCGGTTCCGCCCGGGGGCCGCCCTGCGGTTCCTCGGGCTCCGTGCCCGGTCGCGGGGCCGGGACGTCCGGCCTGAGGCGGGCCAGGAGTTTCTCCCGCTCCTCGGCGAAGACGGGGTCCGCCTGGTAGTCCGAGTGTCCGAGGATCGGCGCGGGCAGCGGGTGCTTCTCCGACCGGCAGTACGCGAGCGGGTCCTCCAGTGCTTCACGGTCGACCTCGGGACCGCAGTCGCCGGGCAGCCGCATGGGGCCGCCGATGGGGTCGGTGACCCGGTACAGATTGCGCCAGCAGTCGACGTCCCGGTGCAGTCCGCTGAGCGCCTCGGGCCCGAAGTGCGCCGGGAACCAGCGCCCGTAGAGCCGCTCCAGCGGTGAGCCGTAGGTCAGCAGCGCGACCCGATTGCGCACCGACGGTTCGAGCTGCCAGGCCGCGGCGGCCGCGAGGACACTGCCCTGGGAGTGGCCGGAGAGGACGAGACGGCCGCCGGTGGCGCGGGTCCAGCCGGCGATGCGCCAGGTCAGGTCGGGGACGGCACGCTCGGCGTAGCAAGGGGGCGCGAAGGGGTGTGCCGCGCGCGGCCAGAACGTGCCGACGTCCCACAGGATGCCGATGGTCCGGCGGGCGGTCTGGTCCTTGTAGGCGCGGCGGCCCCAGGTGACGAACAGTATGAAGCCGACACCGATCAGCCAGGAGCCCAGTGCCTGCGCGGTCTCGGCCGCGCCCTGCACGACGGGGTAGGTGCCGCTCGCCGCCTCGCCCGGGGCGTCTTCGGTGATCAGGGCGCCCGCGACGGCCAGGCCGCCCAGGACCAGCGTCACGACGGAGGTGATGCCGATGATGCGGGGGGCCCGGTCGGTGAGGGAGGCCATCGCCCGGATGCTCGCGATGCGGCGGGTGGTGGCCTCGTCCTTGGGCTCGTCCTCGTAGGCGAGTTCGACCGCGGCCGTCTCGGTGCGGCGCAGCACCACCGTGCGCCGCGCCAGCCAGCCGACTAGGACCAGCAGGACCAGCAGCAGGGGCGGGATGACGGACGCCTGCCAGGTCAGCAGCACGGGCGGTCCCGCGATCGTGTGGCCGGTGCCGTCCAGCCAGTCGGCGACGCGCTGGGAGACTCCGCCGGACATCACCCCGCCCAGTGCGCAGGCCAGCATCGCGACGGCGGGCCCCGCCAGGCCCCGCATCGCGGTGCGGGGATCGGGCCGGCCCCGGTGGAGGACGTGGGCCACGACCCCGAGGACGATCACGAGCAGACACTCGACCAGCGCGATGGTGCCGAAGGCGGCGCCGCCCCCGGACAGCCGGTGGTCCGAACTCCACCCGGGGCGCGACCAGCCCGCGTAGACGAACGTGAGGACGAGCAGGGCGAGCGAGCCGAGGGGCAGCCGGCGCACCAGGGCCGCGTCGAGCCGCCGGTCGAGCCGGTGCTCGCTGCGGCCCCGGCTGCAGACGACCCACAGCACGAAGACCGCCCCCAGCACGAACGCCCCGTTCAGCAGCCACCCCAGTACGTCCAGGGCGGCAGGACCGCCGGCCTCGCGGTCGTGGCGGGCCGCGGCGACGCCGACCGCCGCGGCGATCGTCAGCAGCCCCGCGGCGGTGTGCGCGACCCGCAGCCGGGCGACCAGCCGGCGTCCGTACCAGAAGCCGGGGCGGCCGAGCCCTGCCCTGCTGCCCTCCTCCTCCGGCTCGCTCTCGCGCGGCCTCGGCTGCTGGGACTCGTACGCGCTCCAGGTGCGGTGCGAGAGGTACCAGAGGAGACCCGTGAGAGCGGCGGGCACCAGGGAGGCGAGGACGAGACGGCGGCCGGGCTGGCTCCACCAGCCGCCGTCGGAGACCGCCGGGGACAGGAAGCCGAGCCAGGAGTGTTCCCGGGCGCAGTCGGGCGTCCCCGCGCACTGCCAGGCGGCCAGGTCGAGGGCGACCTCGCAGGCCGCGGCGACCAGCAGCACCGTGAGGGTCAGACCGGCCAGGCGCACCAGCAGGCCGTAGAGGCGGACCGCGGGCGTGCGGTTGTCGCTCACCGTGGGCCGCATCCAGTGGGCGAGGTTGACCACCATGAACGGCAGGAGCAGCAGCCACAGCGCCCGGGAGCCGTTGCCCGAGGTGAGGTTGCACCAGACGTACGCCTCGGGAATCGGTTTGCCCTGGTGCTCCGCGGGCCGGCGTGTCGCGTTCGTCTCGGCCTCGACGTCGTCGGCGCGGCGGAAGACCGCGGCCGTGTCGTCGCCGGTGATCCGGACCGTGCGCGGATCGTTCAGCATTTCCTGGGGCGTCGTGCCGCCGACGCCGTGGACCAGGAGTTCGAGCGCGGTGTCGGACGCCTGCTGCGGCCCGGAACCGTTCGCCTCGTTCGTCGGGGCGTACCCCTGTAGACGCTCCACTGTTGTGTCCCCCGTGATGCCCGTACGACATGTGTCATGTCCAGATACAAGGATCTCCTCCGCTGACGCTCCGCGCACCACTCGTCACGGAATCTCCCCGATCCGTGTGACAGCGCCGGACAGGAGGTGGCAGCGTGACGTGTGCGTGCCGCCACAGGCAGTGGCGCGACCTGCGGCGGCCCGTGCGAGGATGGGGCGTCCCGCGGGTCCACAGGTGAGGGGAACGTCCTTGTCGCAGGGGGTACGGGGCCATGTCGAGCGGGTCGAGGCGAAGGGAACCGGAGCGGACGTGAGCGAGAATCAGAACCTGCTCGCGGAGCAGCGGCGCGCTCTGATCCTGGACGAGGTCCGGCGGCGCGGTGGCGTCCGCGTGAACGAACTGACCAGGAAACTCGGCGTGTCCGACATGACGGTCCGTCGCGACCTGGACGCACTCGCCCGGCAGGGCGTGGTGGAGAAGGTGCACGGCGGCGCCGTCCCGGTGGTCGAGGCGAGCACGCACGAGCCGGGCTTCGAGGCCAAGTCGGGGCTGGAGCTGACGGCCAAGGAGGACATCGCGCGGGCGGCGGCCTCGCTGGTGGCCCCGGGCACGGCGATCGCGCTGTCCGGCGGCACGACGACGTACGCGCTCGCCCATCAGCTTCTCGACGTGCCGGACCTGACGGTGGTGACCAACTCGGTGCGGGTGGCCGACGTCTTCCACTCGGCGCAGCGCACGTCGGGGCAGCGGCAGGGCGCGGCGACGGTCGTCCTGACCGGCGGGGTGCGCACGCCGTCGGACTCGCTGGTGGGTCCCGTCGCGGACCAGGCGATCGAGGCCCTCCACTTCGACGTGCTCTTCCTCGGGGTGCACGGCATATCAGTGGAGGCGGGGCTGTCCACGCCGAACCTCGCGGAGGCCGAGACGAACCGGCGCCTCGTGCAGTCGGCGCGGCGTGTCGTCGTGGTCGCTGACCACACCAAGTGGGGCACGGTGGGGCTGAGTTCGTTCGCCGCGCTGGAACAGATCGACACACTGGTGACGGACGACGGGCTGCCCGCCGAGGCGCGCACGGAGATCTCCGAGCATCTGCGGCGCCTGGTGGTGGCGGGCGAACCGGAGGCCGAGGACGAGGACGCGCCGGACGCCTGAGTGTCCGCCGGGGCGTCCAGACACGTCCCGGGGTGTCCATGGGCGCCCATGAGCGGTACAGACATCCGACGTGCCGACGGTTATGGTGACCCTCCCCCGTCAACTGCCGTGGTGCGGGGCCGCGTTCAGGACTCGCTCCCGACTCGTTCCCGCGAGGAGGTCGTACGCATGGTTCGTCGACTGCGCCCCGTGGAGCGCGACTTCACCGAGACCGCTCCCGTGCGACTGGTGTTCGCGCGAGCGGTGACCTCGTCCCCCGAGGCGGTCTACCGCGCGCTGGCCGAGGACGTCGAAGGCTGGCCGGAGTGGTTCTCCGCCGTCTCGTCGGCACACCCGTCCGACGACGGCTCCGGACGGCGCATCCGCCTCAGGGGCGGCACGCGCTTCGAGGAGACGATCCTCGCGGCCGAGCCGCACGAGGTGTACGCGTACCGCGTCGACGTGACGAACGCGCCCGGCGTGCGCGCCCTCGTCGAGGAGTGGCGGCTCACGCCGGACGGCCCTTCCGGTACGCGGGTTCAGTGGACCGTGGCCGCCGACGGCACGGCGGCGTTCCGCCTGATGACGAAGGTGAGCCGGGCCGGTCTCGGCCGGACGTTCCGCGACGCGGTGCGCAAGCTGGACCGGCGGATCGGCTCACCGCACGCGCGCTGACGGCCACCGCCCCGGAGCCGTACCACCCCCCAGAGCCGTACCACCCGGGAGCCGCGCCACCCGGGAACGGGTCGCTCAGGCGGGCCAGATCCCCGTGGCCAGCAGTGCGTCGATCGTGGCCGCGTAGGGCGCGATGTCCAGGCCCTGACCGGCCAGCCAGTCGTCCGAGTAGTACTTGTCCAGATAGCGGTCCCCGGGGTCGCACAGCAGCGTGACCACGCTCCCGGTCCGGCCCGCCGCCGCCATCTCCGCCACGATCTTCAGCGAACTCCACAGACCCGTGCCGGTCGAACCGCCCGCCTTGCGCCCGATGGCCTGTTCCAGCGCCCGCACGGCCGCCACGCTCGCCGCGTCCGGCACCTTCATCATCCGGTCGACGGCCCCGGGTACGAAGCTCGGTTCCATCCGCGGCCGGCCGATGCCCTCGATCCGCGAACCGCAGTCGGTGGTGACCTCCGCGTCACCCGTGGTCCAGCCCTCGAAGAAACAGGAGTTCTCCGGATCGGCCACACAGATACGGGTGTTGAACTGCATGTAGTGCACATAGCGCGCGATGGTCGCCGAGGTGCCGCCGGTCCCCGCGGTGGCCACGATCCACGCGGGCTCGGGGTAGCGCTCCAACTCCAGCTGGCGGTAGATCGATTCGGCGATGTTGTTGTTGCCGCGCCAGTCCGTGGCCCGTTCCGCGTACGTGAACTGGTCCATGAAGTGCCCGCCGGTCTGCGCCGCGAGGGCCGCCGACTCCGCGTACATCGTGCGCGGGTCGTCGACGAAGTGGCACCGGCCGCCGTGGAACTCGATCAGACGGCACTTCTCCGGGCTCGTGGTGCGGGGCATCACGGCGATGAACGGCACCCCGATCAGCTTGGCGAAGTACGCCTCCGAGACGGCCGTGGAGCCGCTCGACGCCTCGATGACGGGGCGGCCGTGCCGGATCCAGCCGTTGCACAGCCCGTACAGGAAGAGCGAGCGGGCCAGTCGGTGCTTGAGACTGCCGGTGGGGTGGGTGGACTCGTCCTTGAGATACAGGTCGATGCCCCAGCGCTCCGGCAGCGGGAAGCGCAGCAGATGGGTGTCGGCCGATCTGTTCGCGTCGGCCTGGACCTTCCGTACGGCTTCTTTGAGCCAGTTCCGGTACTCCGCGTCGCTGTGATCGACATCGAGCGTGGCCGTGGGCTCATGGGGGCGGGCCTGCTGCGGGGTGGTCACGGCGGGGCTCCTTCGGGTGGCTGCCGACGTCGGATCGCACGGTCGGACGCCTCGATCATAGGCACCTTGCGCACGCTTCTCACCTGCATAAACACTCCTTTGAGAACCCCAAAGGGACTCCTGTGGCGAGCGGCCGTCAAGGGGGTGGGGGGCGCATTCACGCGAGTGCGCCACAGGGCATGTGCCACGCCGTGATGCGCACTGGTGCTCGACGCCCCGCGCGGGCAGACTGCACGCACAGGACGCCGGTCCCGGCGGGACGCACAATGGAACGGGACCCGCGCCGTAGGCACGACGAGTTCGCCCCGTCCGCACGACGGGCGCGACCTGTACGCACGACGGGCGCACCCCGGACGTACGACGGGCGCGACCCGCGGTTCGCGACGGGGCACGACCCGTACGGCACGACATGCACGACATGCAGGCACGACGGGGCACGACGGGGCACGACCGAAGCGCACAAGGGGGTGGGGCACATGGCGGAGCCGGAGTTCACAGCCACAGGCGTGCGGATCGGGAAGCGGCTGCGTTCGCTCACCCGGGCCGGGCAGGTCCGGATCAGCGACGGCAGGCTGGAGTTGCTCACCAGCTACGGCAGTGAGATCGACAGCGCGCCCGTGCAGGCGGTCCGTGCGTCCAAGCCCTGGTTCGCCCAGGCGGACCGGGCGCTGGCGGACGTCAACGGCACCCGCTATCTGCTCACCCTCGGCGACCACGATCCGGCCCCCGGAGAGCCCGGTCCGCCGGCGGCCCGCCGGTTCATCGAGGCCGTGCGCAATGCGGCGGGGCGCGTGCGCTGAGCGCCGCGCAGGGGGCCGTTCGTCCGGCCGCCGAGATCACCGCGAGTTGCGGGAGCGCGCCTCCTGAGCCACTCTGTTGTCACGTCACTCTGGGTTTACCGGCGATAACGCTGCGAACCAGCCCGCCGGCCACCGACAGCAGGCGGTCGGCGCGCGCAGGCAGCCCGCTGGATCCGCACTCGTCTTCTTCCGGACCTCAATTCGGGGAGTCGCAGCCGTGATCAGCCAGCCAAGCAAACATTGCACGGTCGAGCTCAACGCTCTGCCGTCGCGGATCGGCCAGGTCCGCAGAATCGTATCTGCGCAGTTGCGCTACTGGCGTCTGGATCCCTTGATAGACCGGGCCGCGCTCGGCGTGACCGAGCTGCTGACCAATGTCCATCTGCACGCCCGGCCCGACAAGTTGTGCACCGTCGAGATCGAGCTGCTGCTCGACCGGCTCACCGTCTCCGTGCACGACCGCGACCCGCGCCTTCCCGAGGTGCGGGACGCCACCTCCCTCGCGACCTGCGGACGTGGCCTTTCGATGGTCGCCGCGGTGAGTGAGAGCTGGGGTGTGCGGCCGGACGGTGAGTCGGGGAAGGTCGTGTGGTTCACCCTCACGGCTCCGTCCCCTTCGGCCACGCTGCCCGTGCGACCGCCGTACTCCGCTGTCGCGGGGGCGGGTGGGGTCGAGGTCGGGGTCGGGTTCGTGGAGGTGGAGCATGCCGGGGAGGGGCTGGCGCCGGTTTCCGGGGGTGGACACGCTCCCGCCCGGTCGGCCGTTGCCGGCTGACCGGGCGGTGACAGTTGCTTCGCGGTGGGGGTGGGGGGGGTGGTTTCGGTGTGGTTTTCGCCCCCGCCGCCCCTACCCG
>NZ_JBHXTO010000076.1:0-45041 GCF_042677425.1 Streptomyces sp. NPDC127119
GTCCAGGTCCCGTACGGCTCGCCGCCGTGCGGGGCCGCCGTGTTTGCCGTGCCTGCCGTGTCTGCCGTGTCTGCCGTCCAGAAAGTGAGCCAGAACCCGTGTCCGCAGTCTCCGACCGGCTTCCCGCCTTTCCCTGGGACAAGCTGGAGCCCTTCAAGGCGCAGGCCGCCGCCCACCCGGACGGCATCGTCGACCTCTCCGTCGGCACCCCGGTCGACCCGGTGCCCGACCTGATCCAGAAAGCTCTGGTCGCCGCCGCCGACTCGCCCGGCTATCCGACGGTGTGGGGCACACCGGAACTGCGGGACGCGCTGGTCGGCTGGTGCGGCCGGCGGCTGGGCGCCCGGGACCTCACCCACCGCAACGTCCTGCCGGTGGTCGGTTCCAAGGAACTGGTCGCCTGGCTGCCGACCCAGCTGGGCCTCGGCCCGGGGGACCGGGTGGCCTACCCGCGCCTGGCGTACCCGACGTACGAGGTCGGCGCCCGCCTCGCCCGCGCGGACCACATCGCGTACGACGACCCGACGGAACTGGACCCCACCGGCCTGAAGCTGCTGTGGCTCAACTCCCCGTCCAACCCCACCGGCCGGGTGCTCTCCCAACAGGAACTGACCCGGATCGTCGCCTGGGCGCGCGAGCACGGCATCCTCGTCCTCGCCGACGAGTGCTACATCGAACTGGGCTGGGAGGCCGACCCGGTCTCGGTCCTGCACCCCGAGGTGTGCGGCGGCTCGTACGAGGGGATCGTCGCGGTCCACTCGCTGTCGAAGCGGTCGAACCTCGCGGGCTACCGGTCGGCGTTCCTCGCCGGTGACCCCGCGGTCCTGGGCGACCTGCTCCAGATCCGCAAGCACGGCGGAATGATGACGTCCGCTCCCACGCAGGCCGCCACGGTGGCCGCCCTCTCGGACGACACGCACGTCCAGGAGCAGCGCGAGCGGTACGCGGCCCGCCGCGAGGCCCTCCGCGACGCCCTGGTCCGCCACGGCTTCCGCATCGAACACAGCGAGGCAAGCCTCTACCTCTGGGCGACCCGGGACGAATCCTGCTGGGACACGGTGGCCCACCTGGCCACCCTCGGCATCCTGGTGGCCCCGGGCGACTTCTACGGCCCGGCGGGCGCCGAGTTCGTACGAGTGGCCCTGACAGCAACGGACGAAAGAGTCCAGGCAGCCACATCCCGCCTGACCTCAGGCTGACCCTCAAAGGCGCCCCGCAGGGGCAGCCTTTAAGGGGCGCGGGGAACGGCGCGACCAGCCACGACGCACCCGCACCCGAAAATCCACCAGCCGGCCCCGCCCGCCGCAGGCGACACGCAGGCGTATGCGCGCGCAAGCGCAAAGGCGAAGGGGTTCAGGGGGAAACCCCCTGAACCCCTTCACCGCAGCCAGGCCGGCAGCAAGCCGATCAGCCGAGCGGCAGCCCCTGCAGCGGCAGCCCCTCGGTAGGCAGCCCACCCTTGGACACCGCATCGGTCGGCAGCCCACCACCGGTCGCGGACCCCGCGGTGTCACCGAGCACGTCACCCGTGGTCCCGGCGACATCCCCGGCGGTCTTCTGCGCCGCGGGCGTCGCCGTCTTGACGGCCTTGCCGCCCGTCTTGCCCGCGCTCGGCACGGCCTTCTTCACGGCCTTGCTGCCCGTTTCGCCGGCCATCCCGGTGGCGTTCTGCGCGGCACCGTCGACGGTGGTGCCCGCGTTGTCCAGCGCGCTGAGGCCGCCGAGGTCGGGGGTGGCCGGCAGCGCGGCCGCACTCGCGGAGCCGGCCGCACCGACCACGGGTGCCGCTCCCGCTGCGATGAGCAGCGCGACACGGGCGATCCGACGGGTCAGGGGGAGGGACATGGTGCTCCTTTGACGGGGAGAGAACGATGAAATCCTGCGCCGCGCCCGGCAGTTGACCGACTCGCCGCCGACTGGCTGCCGACTGGGTGTCGACCGGCTGTCGACCGGTGTTGATCGTTCCGGACTCGGACGCAGTGACTACCGCTCGAAGCCCGCGAAGGTTGCGGTGGCCCGAAGTAAAGAGTTGGTAATGCGTCGCATTATCGGCTGCGGAGAAACCCGGGCAAAGAAGGCCTGGTCGGAAAGCCCGCCGACTCCCCACAGCCCTTTGCCGACAAGGGTTTTGACGTCCGTGGGACAGGTGCGGGACACGTGCGGGAAAGGGCCGCAGAAAACTGCGTCCATCTGTCGACATGGCACGCCGTGAGCGCCACCAACGGGTGAGGGTCCGTACTACTGACCGGTGACGATTCGCACTTCGCCCGCGGCGTTCCGGCCGCCCCGGCCGTCGTCGCGCCACTCGCTCCGGGTGCTGCCGGCCGTCCACACCCGGCCCGCGTACGAGACCCGTTCGACGTGCAGCGCGGACGAGTTGGCGACGGCCCAGTGCGCGAGGGCCCATCCACGCTGCCGCTGCCCGCCCCCGGTGGCCGCCGTCCTCGGCACGGGCACGGTCACCGTGCGCTTCCCGCCGGAACCGCTCACCGAGGCGGACGGCACGGACGGGTCCGACGGCGTGGGCGAAGAGCCGGACGACGGGCCGGTCGAGGGATCAGCCGACGAATTTGCCGACGGATCGGCCGAGGAGCTCGCGGCCACCGTGGCGCCCGCCTCCTGGAAGACCCCGCGCCCGAAGTCCCGTACCAGCGCGGTGCGTACCGACTCCGGGCCGCCGGGGCGCGTGTCCGGGCGGCCCTCGCAGGTCAGTGTGGCGGCGGCGCGGCCGGTGAGGGCCGCCGCGAGGAGCGTCGCGTCCGGCTCGTGCTTCGCGTACGCCTCCGGGTAGCCGCTGCGCTGGACGCGCTGCGCGGCGACGGTGAGGGGCAGCCGCTCGTAGTCGGGCACCTTGTCCAGATGCTCGTAGAACTCGCCCGCCGCGTACGCCGGATCCAGGATCTCCTGCTCGGTGCCCCAGCCCTGCGAGGGCCGCTGCTGGAAGAGGCCCAGTGAATCCCGGTCGCCATGGCCGAGGTTGCGCAGGGCGGACTCCTGGAGGGCGGTCGCGAGAGCGATCGTGACGGCCCGCTCGGGCATGCCGCGGTTGGTGCCGACCGCCGAGATCGTCGCCGCGTTCACCGCCTGCTCCGCCGTGAACTCGTACGACGTGCCGTCGCCGTCGGCCGAGACGACCGTGCACTTGGGCACTCCGCTCCCGCCGGTCAGGTACTGCACGGTGAGATACGCCGCGACGCCGAGCAGTACGACGAGGGCCGCTCCGAAACGGAGGAAGCGGCCACGGCGTACGGGAGCGACGGGAGGGGGGGACGGCTCAGGCACGCCTACAAGGTACTGGAGAGTACTGTCGGGGCCGTGTGAGGTTCCGGAGATCCACAGGCGCGCGGACAAGCCTCCGGGGAGGCCGCGAGGACCGGGCGCGTTAGGGTCGACGGCATGGCCGACACCCCACTTGACCTCACGCTGGACGCCGCCCGGCTCACCGCGCGGCTCGTCGACTTCCCGTCGGAGAGCGGCACGGAGAAGCCCCTCGCGGACGCCGTCGAGACCGCCCTGCGCGCCCTGCCGCACCTCACGGTCGACCGGTACGGCAACAACGTCGTCGCGCGGACGAACCTGGGCCGGGCCGAGCGCGTGATCCTGGCCGGGCACATCGACACGGTCCCCATCGCGGACAACGTGCCCTCGCGCCTGGACGAGGACGGCGTGCTGTGGGGCTGCGGCACCTGCGACATGAAGTCGGGCGTCGCGGTGCAGCTGCGGATCGCGGCCACGGTGCCGGCCCCCAACCGCGACCTCACCTTCATCTTCTACGACAACGAAGAGGTCGCCGCCGACCTGAACGGCCTCAAGCACGTGGCCGAGGCCCACCCGGAGTGGCTGGAGGGCGACTTCGCGGTCCTCCTGGAGCCCTCCGACGGGCAGGTCGAGGGCGGCTGCCAGGGGACCCTGCGGGTGCTCCTGAGGACCACGGGGGAGCGGGCGCACTCCGCGCGCAGCTGGATGGGCTCCAACGCCATCCACGCGGCCTCCCCGATCCTGGCCCGCCTCGCCTCCTACGAGCCGCGCTACCCGGTCATCGACGGCCTCGAATACCGGGAGGGCCTGAACGCCGTCGGGATCTCGGGCGGGGTGGCGGGCAACGTGATCCCCGACGAGTGCGTGGTGAGCGTCAACTTCCGTTACGCGCCCGACCGCAGCGAGGAGGAGGCCCTCGCGCACGTCCGCGAGGTCTTCGCCGACTGCGGAGTGGCCGAGTTCGTCGTCGACGACCACAGCGGGGCGGCACTGCCCGGCCTCTCGCATCCGGCCGCGGCGGCCTTCATCGAGGCCGTCGGAGGCACTCCGCAGCCCAAGTACGGCTGGACGGACGTCTCCCGCTTCAGCGCGCTCGGCGTCCCCGCGGTCAACTACGGCCCCGGCAACCCGCACTTGGCGCACAAACGTGACGAACGGGTCGAAACCGCCAAAATCCTGGCGGGCGAGGAGCGGCTGAGGGCCTGGCTGACGGCCTGACCGGTTACCGGGCCCGCCGCCCGATCCACGGCCCGATCCGAGGCGGACATGCCGGCGTCCCCCCTCCTTAACCCGTGGAGATCTACGCTGAGGCGGAACGATCGGCAAGCGGAGGGAGCGGATATGGCTACCGGCAACCCCGAGGGCAGCAAGCAGCCACCGGAGGAGCAGCAGCTGGGACCCGTGCTGCGCAGGCGGGGGCAGGTGCAGGCGAGCACGACGGACCAGCGGCTGCTGGACGCCGGCGGGCCGTCGGACTGGGTGCACACCGACCCCTGGCGCGTGCTGCGCATCCAGTCGGAGTTCATCGAGGGCTTCGGCACGCTGGCCGAACTCCCGGCCGCCATCAGCGTGTTCGGCTCGGCACGCACACCGGTCGGCTCGCCGGAGTACGAGGCGGGGGTCGCGCTCGGCCGGGGCCTGGTCGAGGCGGGCTTCGCGGTGATCACCGGCGGTGGTCCCGGGGCCATGGAGGCGGCCAACAAGGGTGCCTGCGAGGCGAAGGGCATCTCCGTCGGCCTCGGCATCGAGCTGCCCTTCGAGCAGGGGCTCAACGAGTACGTCGACATCGGTCTCAACTTCCGGTACTTCTTCGTCCGCAAGATGATGTTCGTGAAGTACGCGCAGGGGTTCGTGGTGCTGCCGGGTGGGCTCGGCACGCTCGACGAACTCTTCGAGGCGCTCACCCTCGTGCAGACCCAGAAGGTCACGCGCTTCCCGATCGTGCTCTTCGGTACGGAGTACTGGGGCGGGCTGGTCGACTGGCTCAAGAACACCCTGATCGCCCAGGGCAAGGCCTCTGAGAAGGACCTGCTCCTGTTCCACCTCACGGATGACGTGGACGAGGCGGTGGCGCTGGTGTCGAAGGAGGCGGGGAGGTAGGACGGGGGCCAGCCCCCGAACCCCCGGTCCTCAGACGCCGGACGGGCTGAGAGATCCGCGGACCGTCCGCGAATCTCCAGCCCGTCCGGCGTTTGAGGACAAAGGGGGCGAGGGGCGCAGCCCATGCAGTGACGGAAAGGGTAGGGGCGGCGGGGGCGAGAATCCCCCTACGCCAGCCCCCGCCGGGCGACCGCCGGCGGACGGTGGCCCGCGATCGACGCCACCATGTCAAGCACCTGCCGCGTCTCCGCGACCTCGTGCACCCGATACACCTGAGCCCCCAGCCAGGCCGACACGGCAGTGGTCGCGAGCGTCCCCACCACCCGCTCCTTGACCGGCCGGTCCAACGTCTCGCCCACGAAGTCCTTGTTGGACAACGACACCAGCACGGGCCACCCCGTGGACACCATCTCCCCGAGCCGCCGCGTCGCCTCCAGACTGTGCCGCGTGTTCTTCCCGAAGTCGTGCCCGGGGTCGATCAGCACGGATTCCCGGGGCACCCCGAGGGACACGGCCCGCTCGGCCAGCCCCACGGTCACGTCCAGGATGTCGGCCATGACGTCGTCGTACGCGATGCGATGCGGCCGCGTACGAGGCTGCGTACCGCCCGCGTGTGTGCACACGATCCCCACCCCGTACCGCCCGGCGACCTCGGCGAGCCGCGGATCGACCCCGCCCCAGGCGTCGTTCAGCAGGTCCGCGCCGGCCTCGCAGACGGCCTCGCCGACCTCGTGCCGCCAGGTGTCGACGCTGATGATCACGTCGGGGAAGCGGCGCCGCACCTCGGCGACGAACCCGACGGTCCGCCGCGCCTCCTCCTCGGCGGTCACCTCCTCGCCCGGCCCGGCCTTGACCCCGCCGATGTCGATGATGGCGGCTCCCTCGGACACCGCCTGCTCCACGCGTGCGAGCGCCGGCTCGTCGCGGAAGGTGGCTCCCTGGTCGTAGAAGGAGTCCGGGGTCCGGTTCACGATCGCCATGATCACCGGCTCGTGCGCGTCGAACTCGCGCCTGCCCAGCCTGAGCATCCCCTGTGACCTCTCCCAGTAGTTGTCGCCGTCGGGCCGCCTGCGACCCTAACGGTCAGAGTCGCATGGCACGATCGGTGCCTGACACTTTCCGTGCCGACGCGCCCCGCGTCGGCATCAGAGCGTGGGGACCTCAGAGATGTTCATGTTCCTGTTCCTGGTCGTCGCCCTCGTCGTCGTGGTCGGCGCGGTGACCCTCTCCGTCGTGGGAGGCGGTGACGGCGGCGCCCTCCCCGAGGCGCTGCCGGAGCGTCTGCGGGACCCGCTTCCCCCGGACCGCCCCGTGCACCGCGGCGACGTGGACGCACTGCGCTTCCCGATGACCCTGCGCGGCTACCGCATGGCGGACGTGGACGACGCCCTCAACCGCCTCGGCGCCGAACTGGCCGAGCGGGACGCCCGTATCGCCGACCTGGAGGCCGCCCTGTCCGGCGCCCGCTCGGCCACCGCCCCGTCCGCGACCGCCTCCCCGGTCACCTCCCTGGAGAAGCCCGCGGAGGAGGACCACCGGTGAGTGACGCCCTGAAGGGCGCCGACGGGGCCCTGCGCTGTCCCTGGGCGCTGTCCACCGACGACTACGTGGCGTACCACGACGAGGAGTGGGGGCGCCCGGTCCACGGCGACGACGCGCTGTACGAGCGACTGTGCCTGGAAGCCTTCCAGTCGGGTCTCTCCTGGATCACGATCCTGCGTCGCCGCGAGGGCTTCCGGGCCGCCTTCGCGGCGTTCAGGATCGCCGAGGTGGCGACGTTCACGGACGCCGACAAGGAACGCCTCCTCGCCGACACGGGGATCATCCGCAACCGCGCCAAGATCGAGGCGACGGTCGCCAACGCGCGCGTGCTGGTCGACTGGGAGCCGGGCGAACTGGACGAGCTGATCTGGTCCTTCGCCCCCGACCCGGCCTCGCGCCCGGCCCCGAAGTCGCTGTCCGACGTCCCGGCGGTGACCGACGAGTCGACCGCCCTCTCCAAGACCCTCAAAAAGCGAGGCATCCGCTTCGTCGGCCCCACCACGGCCTACGCCCTGATGCAGGCGTGCGGCCTGGTGAACGACCACTTGGCGGACTGCGCGTCCAGAGGTGCCCGGTAGAGCCGCTCGATGGAGCCGCCCCGCAGGGGCGCTCGTGAGGGGCGCGGGGAACCGCGCGCCCAGCCACCACCGGACCGGCACCGTCGAACCGAACCGAACCGAACCGAACCGAACCGAACCAGCCCGCCCTCCTTTGGCTACCGGCCCAGATACTTCGGCTTCTCCTTGTTGACGAACGCCTGCACGGCGATCAGATGATCCTCCGATTCCCCCGCCCGCGACTGCAGCTCGTCCTCCTTCTCCAGGGTCTCGTCCAGCGAGTGCGTGACGCCGAACGCAAGGGACTCCTTGAGCGCGGCGTACGCGACGGTCGGCCCCTCGGCCAGCGCGCGGGCGACCTTCACGGCCTCGGCGGCCAGTTCCGCGGAGGGCACGATCCGATTCGCGATCCCCAGCTCGTACGCCTCCTGCGCGGTGATGCTGCGCGGGAAGAGCAGCAGGTCGGCGGCGCGGGAGGGGCCGACGACCCGGGGCAGCGTCCAGGAGATCCCGGAGTCGGCGGTGAGCGCGACCCCGGCGAACGAGGTGTTGAAGGCGGCCGTGTCGGCGACGATGCGGTAGTCCGCGGCGAGTGCGAAGCCGAGACCCGCGCCGGCCGCGACGCCGTTGACGGCCGCGACCACCGGCTTCGCCGCGCCCGTCAGGGCCCGCACGATCGGGTTGTAGTGCTCCTGGACCGTGCTCATGAGGGCCTCGCCGGTGCCCGACTCGCGCCCCGCGAGCAGTGTGCCGACATGTTCCTTGAGGTCCTGGCCCACACAGAACGCCCGGTCACCGGCGGCGGTGAGGAGCACGGCCCGTACGGACTCGTCCGCCGCGGCCGCCCGCGCCGCCTCGCGGAAGGCGACCTTGGTCTCGTTGTTCATCGCGTTCATCGCCTCGGGGCGGTTCAGCGTGATCGTCGCGAGTCCGTCGCTCACCTCGTAGAGCACGGTGTCGGCCATGATGGTCCCCTCAGGAGTCGCGGATTCGGCGTACCCGTCGGTACGCACTGCTTCCGAGGACAGCATGGCGGAGATCATGGTGGGCGGCGGGGTTCGTACATGTGACCTGCGTCAAAGAATTCCGGTGTCCGAAAGTCCATGCAGTGGCGCAGTATCGCAGTCACACCGCCGAAATGGGTGGTTTTGATCGAGCGCGTTGCGCAAGCGATGCCGACTGATGTTGGTCATCGGGTCCTGAGATGCGGGATAATGGCTTGGAAGCAATGTGTTCGATGCCGGTGACGCGTGTCCGACGAGAGGACGCGTGCCCTTCAATGGGGCCGTCGGCGACGATGAGCTGGTTTCAGGAAGGGGAACGAGCATGGCGGCCATGAAGCCGCGGACGGGCGATGGCCCGCTCGAGGTGACAAAGGAGGGGCGGGGCATCGTCATGCGCGTTCCGCTCGAAGGCGGCGGACGGCTCGTCGTGGAGCTGACCCCCGACGAGGCTGACGCGCTCGGCGACGCCCTCAAGAAGGTCGTCGGCTGACGCGGAACGCGACCATACCCTTCCACTGCCCCGGCATCAACGCGATGCCGGGGCAGTGGTGTTTCCAGGGATTCCGGGGGTTCCAGGGGTTCCGGGAGGCTGCGGATGCTTCAGCGGGTGCGGGTGCGGGTGCGGGCGCTGGAGCGGGCGGGGCCCGGGATCAGCGCTTGACCGCGCACAGCAGGCCGTCGCCCACCGGCAGCAGCGAGGGGACCAGCTCCTGGCTCTCGCGGATCGCGCGCAGCAGTTCGCGCAGCCGCAGCACCTCCGTGGGCTGCGGACCCGACTCCACCGTGCGCCCGTTCGCGAACACGCCCTCGAAGACGACGAGGCCGCCCACCCGCAGCAGGCGCAACGATTCAGCGAGGTAGTCGAGGCACTCCAGCCGGTCGCCGTCGCAGAACACGAGGTCGTAGCCCGCGTCCGCGAGCCGGGGCAGGACGTCCAGCGCGCGGCCCGGGATGAAGCGGGCCCGGTTGCTGGCGAAGCCCGACGCGCGGAAGGCCTGACGGGCGAACTGCTGGTGCTCCGGCTCCGGATCCACCGTCGTCAGTACGCCGTCCGGCCGCATCCCGTGCAGCAGATGAATACCGGATACTCCGGTTCCGGTACCGATCTCCGCGACCGCCTTGGCGTCCACGGTGGCGGCGAGCAGTCGCAGCGCGGCGCCCGTGCCGGGCGACACCGAGCGCAGGCCTGCTTCCCGAGCCCGGTCCCGGGCCCAGTGCAGTGCCTCGTCCTCGGCGACAAAGGCGTCGGCGAACGCCCAGCTCGTCAGCCGGTTGCCGGTAATGGCCCTCTCCTGTCCCCGTGGTTGCCTGGGCGTGACTGTATCCGTTGCCGCCGGGAACCCGCAGATGGGACCAGGCGTTTAGAGAGGGTGGGGAACAAGGGTCGGAAACTGCACGGGGGTGGCGGATGGAGCGGGACGGCCGGCAAGTGCTCACGCAGCCATATGAGCGCGTATCAATTTCTCGTAAAACCGCTTATCCGGAGCTAACGGGCGAGGTGGCTATGGTAGGGGCTCCACTGGACACCACCAGAGCCGACAGGGGAGGTGCGGCTGAACCTGTGGATCGAGGAGGGGTGCTCCGGCGCCTGCTCAGATCGTCGGGGGAGCCGAAATCCGTGAACAACACTGCTGACCGATCCCGCATCGCTGACTCCGCTCAGACCGCGACCTTCACGTCCGACGCGGACTCGCAGGCGTGGACTCCCCCCACGTGGGAGGAGATCGTCAGCACGCACAGCGGCCGGGTGTACCGGCTCGCCTACCGCCTGACGGGCAACCAGCACGACGCCGAGGACCTGACGCAGGAAGTCTTCGTCCGGGTCTTCCGCTCCTTGTCGACCTACACGCCCGGCACCTTCGAGGGCTGGCTCCACCGCATCACCACCAACCTCTTCCTGGACATGGTCCGCCGCAAGCAGCGCATCCGTTTCGACGCCCTCGGCGACGACGCGGCCGAGCGCCTGCCCAGCCGCGAGCCCTCCCCGCAGCAGGTCTTCAACGACACGCACTTCGACGCGGACGTCCAGCAGGCCCTCGACACCCTGGCGCCCGAGTTCCGCGCCGCGGTCGTCCTGTGCGACATCGAGGGACTCTCGTACGAGGAGATCGCCGCGACCCTGGGCGTCAAGCTCGGTACGGTCCGCAGCCGGATCCACCGCGGTCGCTCCCAGCTCCGCAAGGCGCTCGCCCACCGTTCTCCCGAGGCCCGTGCCGAGCGCCGCGGTTTCGCGGTGACCGGTGCGCCCGCTCTGGGAGGAGGGGGCACGAGCGCGTGAGTGGATCACGGCTGAATCCTGCCGACGGACCCCTTGCCGAGCAGCACCTCGGCGACCGACTTTCCGCCCTGGTGGACGGTGAGCTCGGCCATGAGGCGCGCGAGCGCGTCCTGGCCCACCTCGCCACCTGCGCGAAGTGCAAGTCGGAGGCCGACGAGCAGCGACGACTGAAGAACGTGTTCGCGGAGGTCGCCCCGCCGCCCCCGTCCGAGAGTTTCCTGGCCAGACTGCAGGGACTCCCCGGCGGAGGTGACCCGGACGGCGACAGCCCGCGACTGGGCCGGGGAGCGTTCGGAGCGTCCGGAGTCTTCGACATGACGCCGGACTCCTTCGGTTACCTGCCCTCCGGCCCCCACGCGACCGCGCTCCCCTCGGAACAGCGCGGATTCCGCATCCATGACATCAGCCGGCGCGAGGCCGAGCGCTCCGCCTCCCGGGGACTGCGCTTCGCCGCCGCCGCGGCCGGTGCCGTGTCGCTCGCCGCGATCGCGCTCGGCGGGGTCTCGACCGGAGTCCCGACCGACACCGCGGACGCGCGCGGCGGTTCGGGCAACGGAAGCAACGTGACCCCGATGCGCACGACGAGCACGACCGGTGCCACGAGCTCCGAGTCGCAGCGCCGCCGGTCCCTCGCACCGCTGCTCGCCCAGGGCCAGCGCTCCTTCGGCAACGAAGGGGGCGCGCAGACCGAGATGTCCGCGCCGCTGCTGCCCGGTGTGCCGGCGCCCGCGCCCGGACTGTCCTCGACCGGCGGGCAGAACGCGGGCTCGGGTTCGATGCACGCGCTGACCACCCCCGTGGCGGTGGGTGCCGCCGCGATGTCCCCGCTGATACGCCCGTTCGCGCCGGCCCCACGGGTCACGCTGACCACATGGTCGTCGGGACCGGAGTTCGAGGCGTCCGTACTGTCGGCCGTGCCGTCGTTCGACCCGTCCGCCTCACCCGCGCCTTCCTCCTCGGGCTGAACCGGCCCTCTGCGCGGCGGCCCGCGAACCTGGTTGAATCCAGGGATGGGCCGCGCCCGCCGCAGTGATCCGGGCGCGGAGGTCGAGACGACGCGGTGAGCGCCGACATGCCGTGCCGCGGGTCAGGTGTGGGGAGAGCATGGACGAGGGGAAGCCCACGAAGCCGAAGTGGTGGAGCCGGCCACGGACCCATGGGCCGGATTCCGCTTCGGCGGACCCGGTTTCCACGGGGGACGGCGCGAGCGGGGTGCACGGGGGAGACATGGACGGCGACTTCGAACTGGAGAAGCCCGCGGGTACCGGTACGGGTGCGACCGCTCTCGGAGGCACCGGCACCGGTGCGGGCCCGAGCGCCGCGCAGGCCGCGGGCGGAGTGAGCGCCGGCGCAGGCGCGTCCGCCCCCGGTGAGCGGCCCAGGCCCCTGCACGATCCTGACCCCTACAGCACACCGCCGTACGGCGGGCCGGGCCCCTGGGCGCCCGCGCCGCCGGTGCAGCACCCCGGGACGACCCCCGCGCACGGCACGACGGTGGAGGCGGTGGCTCCGCCTCAGGACACGCCGCCCCAGGACGCCCCGGGCGACGCCGCCTCGCACGCGCCGGCCCCGTACACGTCTGCCCCGCACCTGCCCGCGCCGCGGCCACCCGTCGCCGAGAACCCCTTCCCGGAGACACCCGTCGCGGGGACGCCCGCCCCGCAGACGCAGGGCCTCCTCGGTCCGGTCGGTCCGCTCGGTCCGGAGCCGCCTGTCGGCCATCGGACGGCCGGGGCTCCCCACGGCGCCGAGGCCGTCGAGAACGGCGCTCCGGCCCCCGCTCCGCACACCCCCTGGCAGAACTACGACCCCTGGGCCGCCGCGCCCCTCCAGCACCACGGGGCCGCCGCCGAGGCGCAGGAAGTCCGACGCAGGCGTACCGGGCGGGCACTGGTCCTCGGCGCCGCCCTGCTCGCCCTGGTCTCCGGAGGCGTGGGCGGGGCCGTGGGCGCCTATCTGGAGCGGACCGGGGGGATCGACGACGTCGAGCTGCCGCAGGCCGGAGTGGAGGCCAAGGGGCGGGCGCCGGACAGCGTGGCCGGTATCGCGGCCAGCGCGCTGCCCAGCGTGGTGACGCTGCACGTGAGCGGTTCGGACGCGCAGGGCACCGGCACGGGGTTCGTCCTCGACCGGCGCGGCCACATCCTCACCAACAACCACGTGGTGGAACCGGCGGACGGCAGCGGCGAGATCACCGTGACGTTCAGCGGCGGCGAGACCGCCAAGGCCGAGGTCGTGGGCCACGACAGCGGCTACGACCTCGCCGTGGTCAAGGTCGCCCACGTCAGGGGCCTCAAGCCCCTCTCGCTCGGCAACTCCGACAACGTCCAGGTCGGCGACCCGGTGGTGGCCATCGGAGCGCCCTTCGACCTGGAGAACACCGTCACCGCGGGCATCATCAGCGCCAAGGAGCGCCCCATCACGGCGGGCGGCGAGGAGGGCGACGGCAGCGACATCTCGTACGTGGACGCGCTCCAGACGGACGCCCCGATAAACCCCGGCAACTCCGGCGGCCCCCTGGTCGACTCCAAGGCCCGTGTCATCGGCATCAACAGCGCCATCCGCTCCGCCGACAGCGGCTCCGACCTGGAGGGCGGCCAGTCAGGGTCGATCGGCCTGGGCTTCGCCATACCCATCAACCAGGGCAGGCGCGTCGCCGAGGAGCTGATCAACACGGGCAGGGCGACCCACCCGGTGATCGGCGTGACACTCGACATGGAGTACTCCGGTGACGGCGCGCGCGTCGGTGCCAAGGACAACGACGGCGGCTCGGCGGTCACCCGGGGCGGCCCCGGCGCCCGGGCCGGCATCAAGGCCGGTGACGTCATCACCGAGGTCGACGGGCAGCGGGTGCACTCCGGCGAGGAACTCATCGTCAAGACGCGCTCCCACCGGCCCGGCGACCGGCTGGAACTGACCCTGGAGCGGGACGGCAGGGAGCGGAAGGTCGCCCTGGTCCTCGGCTCGGCCGACGGGGACTGACAGGAAGTTCACAGAAATCCGTCCACCCCCTTGTGTCACAAGGCAAACAACCGGGAAAACCCGCCGTGTACACGCGGTCCGGGACTCCGGGACAGTACCGGTCGGACAGGATCGCCGGGTACCGTGGACACGGCCCGGACCACGGACGAACTGCCGAGCGCCGAGGACATCGCAAGGAGACGCAAGGTGTTCAATGACATAGGACCGCTTGAGCTGGTCACGATCGTTGTCCTTGCCGTGCTCGTCTTCGGTCCGGAGAAGCTCCCGAAGATGATCCAGGACGTCACGCGGACCATTCGCAAGATCCGTGAGTTCTCGGAGAGCGCCAAGGCGGACATCCGCGAGGAGCTGGGTCCGGAGTTCAAGGACTTCGAGTTCGAGGACCTCAACCCCAAGACGTTCATCCGCAAGCAGCTGGACAACGACGAGCTGGGGCTCAAGGAGATCCGTAACGGCTTCGACCTGAAGAAGGAGATGGCCGAGGTCACGGACGCCGTGCACGGCCGCGAGTCCGAGACACCGTCCTCGTCCTCCTCGTCCGCCTCTTCCTCGTCGGCGGGCTCCACCGGCGGCACCGTGGACATGACGAAGAAGCGCGAGAAGCTGGCGCCGGAAGAGCGCCCGCCGTTCGACGCGGACGCCACCTGAGCCGACCCGGCGCGATCTGACCCCGGGCGGCGCGCCCGCCGTCCGGAACCCGCTTCACTTTCAGTCGAACGCCGTCCCTCTCCCCGTACCCCGCTTGGGCTTCCATGCGTTCGGGATGCGCCGGATCAGGTGCGTATGTGAGCCATGTGCCGACCGGTTTTCCGGCCTTCGGCGGACCTGTGGCTATCCTGCCTAGTTGTTGTGCGGACCGGACGGACGCCCGAAGGGGGGCGGGCCACCCGGTCCGCCGAGAGCGAGGAGGCGTCCGGGCAGATGGAGACGACAAGTCGGGTAGGCGCGCAGGCGCCGGCTGCGGAGGGTGGACAACAGCTCCCCTCCGCCCGGCGCACGGTCGACGGCTACCTGCTGGCGCCCTTCCCGTGGTACGGCCTCGACGAGGCCTTCACGGGGCCGCGCTGGCTGATGCAGGTCGGCGCCGCGGCCGACGGAGCCATCGAACACGGCTCGATCGGACACGGTGACGAGCCGTCGGTGCGCAGTGAGTCCACCGAGGACAAGGAGCGATTCGCGGTCGTGGTGACCGTCGCGGGCAACCCCGTGCGGCGCAGCGCCGACGGTACGGGGCTGCTGGAGGCCACTTCGGTGTCCTCCGCGGCCTGGCTCGCCGGGGTGGGACTGCTGTCCTTCACCTGGCCCGGCCAGATGGACCACACCCTGCGCGACGACTGGCTGGACCAGCAGACCGAGACGGCGTGGGTCCTCGCGGACGATCTGAACGGGTCCGACTGGTCGACGCTGTCCCTCCCCGTGGACGGGGTGCCGACGCCGTTCCACTACAGAGAATCCGAATTCGGCTGGGTCCTCGCGGGGTCCACGCAGGAAGGGGTTCATGTGGGGGCGTACGGGCGGGGGATGAGCGCGTACGGGGTGGCTTTCGCGATGATCAAGGACATCGGCACGTACGCCTAGGCGGCGGGCCGCGCGGTTGTACGGGTGGGGGCCGGTGGGGGCGGGCCGCGCCGTTCCCCGCGCCCCTTCCGGGGCGTGTGGCCTCCGCCGGACTGTCGGGTGCGGGTGCGTGGGGGTTGCTCGCGCAGTTCCCCGCGCCCCTGAAAGACGGGGCTGCGCCCCTGTCTTTCGTCTTCGGGGCCGGTGGGAACTGCGCGGCCGACCCCACCGGCCCGCACCCGGCAACCGGCCCGGACCACGCGCCCGATAGGGGCGCGGGGAACTGCGCGGCCAGCCACGACGCGCCCGCAGTCGCCGAGGCGCAGCCCCCGCCACGTCCCCCGTGAAGTCCTAGAACTTGTTGCGTGGGGTGATGCCCAGGGACATGCCCGACAAGCCCCGCTGGCGCCCACCCAGCTTGCCCGCGATGGCGCGCAGCGCCGACCCCGCCGGCGAGTCGGGGTCCGTCAGGACGACCGGCCGGCCGTCGTCGCCGCCCTCGCGCAGCCGCACGTCGATGGGGATGGAGCCGAGGACGGGCACGGTGGCCCCGGTGGTCCGGGTCAGCCCGTCGGCCACCGACTGCCCACCCCCCGTACCGAAGATGTCGACCATCTCGTCGCAGTGGGGGCACGGCATGCCCGCCATGTTCTCGACCACCCCGACGATCTTCTGGTGGGTCTGCACGGCGATCGACCCGGCGCGCTCGGCGACCTCCGCCGCGGCCTGCTGAGGGGTCGTCACGACCAGGATCTCCGCGTTCGGGACGAGCTGCGCGACCGAGATCGCGATGTCGCCCGTACCCGGCGGCAGGTCCAGGAGCAGCACGTCCAGGTCACCCCAGTACACGTCCGCGAGGAACTGCTGCAGCGCGCGGTGCAGCATCGGGCCGCGCCACACGACCGGCGCGTTGCCGGGGGTGAACATGCCGATCGAGATGACCTTCACGCCGTGCGCGGACGGCGGCATGATCATGTTCTCGACCTGGGTCGGACTGCCGTCGGCGCCGAGCATGCGCGGCACGGAGTGGCCGTAGATGTCGGCGTCGACGACACCGACCTTCAGACCGTCCGCGGCCATCGCCGCCGCGAGGTTGACCGTCACGGACGACTTGCCGACGCCGCCCTTGCCGGAGGCGACCGCGTACACGCGCGTGAGGGAGCCCGGCTTGGCGAAGGGCACCTCGCGCTCGGCCTGGCCGCCGCGCAGCGCGGACGCCAGGTCCTTGCGCTGCTCGTCGCTCATCACGTCCAGCGTGACGTCGACGTGTGTGACGCCCTCGACGCGGGCGACCGCCTCGGTGACGTTCTTCGTGATGGTGTCGCGCATCGGGCACCCGGAGACAGTCAGGTACACCGCGACCGCGACCGAACCGTCCGCGCCGATCTCCACCGATTTGACCATCCCCAGCTCGGTGATGGGTCGCTGGATCTCGGGGTCGTTCACCGTCGACAGTGCTTCACGCACCGCGTCTTCCGTAGCCATGGGGTCGATGGTACGGCGCCCGGCCCGGGGGCCGGAAAGCCCCGTCACCGGTCGTCTACGTCACGTCCCCGGGGGTGTTCTGCCGGGAATACCCCACGCCGGTCGCCGAGGCGGTCGCCGAACCGGTCGATGGGCCCGTCCCCGTCGCCTTCGCGGCGCCGTTCCTCCAGCTCCTTGACCAGGTCCTCCAGCTCGGAACGGATCCAGTCCCGGGTGGCGACCTCGCCGAGGCCCACGCGCAGCGCGGCGATCTCCCGGGTCAGGTATTCGGTGTCCGCGATCGACCGCTCGTTCTGCTTGCGGTCCTGTTCGAGGTTGACCTTGTCGCGGTCGTCCTGCCGGTTCTGTGCGAGGAGGATCAGCGGAGCGGCGTACGAGGCCTGGAGCGAGAGCATCAGGGTGAGGAAGATGAACGGGTAGTTGTCGAAGCGCAGGTCACGCGGCGCGGACACGTTCCACACCACCCACAGGATGATGACGAACGTCATCCAGACGATGAACCGGCCCGTGCCGAGGAACCGCGCGATCCGCTCCGAGAGCCGTCCGAAGGCCTCCGGGTCGTACTCGGGCAGGAATCTGCGCCGCGGCGGCTGCGGCTGGTCGAGCCGCAGCCGGGGCCGCGTGGTGGCGCTCGCCCCGCCGGTGGCCCGTTCCCTGCCCTCGCGCTCAGGAGCCATCAGGGGGCCTCCTCGACGCCGGAACCGACCGCTTCCTCGTCCAGGTGGAACTCCCTCTCCCGCCAGTCCTCCGGCAGCATGTGGTCGAGGACGTCGTCCACGGTGACCGCGCCGAGCAGCGAACCGCTCTCGTCGACGACGGGCGCCGCGACCATGTCGTACGTGGCGAAGAAGCCGGCCACGACGGGCAGTACGGCCTCCGGGTCGAGCGGTCGCAGGTCGTCGTCGATGATCGAGCCCACCAGCGTGTACGGCGGATCGCGCAGCAGCCGCTGGAAGTGGACCGTGCCGAGGTACTTGCCGGTCGGGGTCTCGTCCGGCGGGCGGCACACGTACACCTGGGCGGCCAGCGCGGGGGAGAGGTCGGCGTTGCGCACCCGGGCGAGGGCGTCCGCGACGGTCGCGTCGGGCCGCAGCACGATCGGCTCGGTCGTCATCAGACCGCCCGCGGTGCGTTCCTCGTACGCCATCAGCCGCCGTACGTCCGCCGCGTCGTCCGGGCGCATCAGCGCGAGCAGCCGCTCCTTGTCCTCCTCCGGCAGCTCGCCGAGCAGGTCGGCCGCGTCGTCGGGGTCCATGGCCTCCAGGACGTCCGCGGCGCGCTCCTCCTTGAGCTTGCCGAGGATCTCGATCTGGTCGTCCTCCGGCAGCTCCTCCAGGACGTCGGCGAGCCGGTCGTCGTCCAGGGCCGCCGCGACCTCCGCGCGCCGCTTCGCGGACAGATGGTGCAGGACGTTCGCGAGGTCGGCGGGGCGCAGCTGCTCGAAGGTGGCGAGCAGGTTCTCGGCGCCCTGTCCGTGCTCCTCCAGCGAGAACCCGGTGACGGCCGACCACTCGACGGTCAGCGTCTCGCCCTTGGCCCGCCGGAACGCGCCGCCGGTCCGCCCCTTCCGTACGAAGACCCGGTCGATCTCCCAGTCGCGGCGCGCGGGCAGCTGCTGGATGGCGATGTCCAGGACGGTGACCGTCTCGGGCGGTTCGCCGGACTCGGCGAGGGTGACGCGCCGGTCGAGGAGCTCACCGAGGACGAGCCGCTCGGTGGGGCGCTGCTCGAACCGGCGGACGTTCAGTACGCCGGTGGTGATGACCTGGCCCGACTCGATGCCCGTCACCCGGGTCATGGGCAGGAAGATACGGCGCCGGGTGGACAGTTCGACGACGAGGCCGAGCAGTCGTGGGGGCCGCCGTCCCACGCGCAGCATGGCGACGAGGTCGCGCACGCGCCCCACCTGGTCGCCGTTGGGGTCGAAGACGGCGATGCCGGAGAGATGCGAAACGAAGATCCTGGGGGCGCCTGCCGCCATCCGGGCGCCTCCTTCTTCGTACGGGCTTCGATGTACGGACTGTGCCGTACGGGCTTCGGTCCGGGCGTTATGGAGTGTCATGTCCGCTCGGGTGGGCTTCAGGCTAGCCCGTCCCGGTCGGATACGCCCTGGTGAGCGGTGCGGACGGACTGACTCCGAGTGGCGCAGCGGGCCCCGGTACGCTGCGGTACGCCGTTGAGGACAACCGCACGAGAGGCAGCGCCACCTGTGACTGCGATTCCCCGTGGACGAACCCGTAAGGCCGCGTTGGCGAGGGCCGTGTGCGCGCTCTTCGTGGCGGGGGCAGGGGTGACGGGGTGCGGCGGTGAGGACCCGGACGCGGGGACGAACGGGGTCGGGAAACTTCCTCCCGCGAAGATCCAGAGCCGAACGCAGTCGGCCGCGGAGGCCGCCGGGACGGTACGGCTGTCCGGGGCCGTGGTCAGCGACAAACGCACCTACAAGCTGGACATGCAGCTCAAGAAGGACGGCGGTACGGGGTCGGTCACCTCGGACGGTGTGACGTTCCGCCTGCTGCGGGTGGACGAGCACCTGTTCATCAAGGCCGACGCGGACTTCTGGAACCACCAGGACGGCAAGAGCGACGACAGTACGTCGGACACGGCCGCGGCGGGGAAGCTTGAGGGCATGTACGTGAAGGTTCCGAAGGGGGACCCCGCGTACCAGCAGCTCAGTGTCTTCACCGACAAGGACGTGCTGCTGGACGGACTGCTGTCCCTGCAGGGTGAGCTGGCGACGGACGGCCACCATGAACTGAACGGCGTCCGCACGATCCGGCTCACCGCCGGGGACGAGGGGGCCGGTGGCCGGATCGACGTCTCCCTTGAGGGCAAGCCGTACCCTCTGCTTCTCGTCCGGGCCGGTGACGCGGGCACGATCCGTCTGACGGACTGGGGCCGCGACTTCCCGCTGAAGGCGCCGGAAAAGGCGGACACGGTCGACTACGGCCAACAACTCCCGTCGTCCTGACGCAACCCACCCACGACCGTCCACGCCCGGCTGCGGCCCGGTGGGGGTCGCCCGCGCAGTTCCCCGCGCCCCTGAACGCGGTGGTGGCCGTGCGGCTGGAGGCTGAAAGACCGGGGCGCAGCCCCGTTTTTCAGGGGCGCGGGGAACTGCGCGGGCAACCCCCACCGGGGCCGCGGGTGACAGTCGACCCGCGGAGCCCTCAGGCGCGCCGCCGGCGGCGGAAGAGCAGGCGCGGCAACCCCGCCGGGACAGGCAACCGCGTGGTCGCCGACGTAGGCACAGGCGGCGCCGCCAACGACCCCGAGGGCAAAGACGCAGTAGAACCCGTCGGCGCCAGCCGAACCACCCGGCACTCGCGAGCCCACCGCTCGGTCATCGCCTCACCGTCGGGCGCGTTCAACCGCTTCCCCTTCAGCTCGCCGACGGCAACCCCCCACTCCTCGGACCCCGGGGCCAGCTCCACGACGGACGCGGTCCAGGACACCAACCGCCCGCCCTTGTCCTTGCTGCGGACGGTCACGACCGCCTCCCGCCCGTCCACGAGTCCGGGCAGCGGCTGCTCACCGGGCCCGTCCCCGACCAGGTACACGGCCCCGTCGTGCCACACGTGCCACAACGCCCGCGTAGGCGCGCCCCGGCCCGGGTCCTGGCCCTGGTCCTGGGGGTCCAGCGACGGGACACCGCTCCCCCGCACCCAGATGAGCCCGGACTTCTTCGTGGCCTCCTCGACGAGGGCCTGTTCGGCAAGAGCCTGATCCGTCATGAGGGCCACCCTAGCGTCGGCCCCGTAAGGCCCTCGAAGGGTTCTGGGAGCGCGTTCTCGGAGCGCGTTCTCAGAGCCAGCCGTTGCGCTTGAGCGTCCGGTGGATCCCCAGGCAGAGCACCACCGTGAGGCCCATGATCGAGGGGTACCCGTACCGCCAGTGCAGCTCCGGCATGTGCTCGAAGTTCATGCCGTACACCCCGCACACCATCGTCGGCACGGCGATGATCGCCGCCCAGGACGTGATCTTGCGCATGTCCTCGTTCTGCGCGACGGACGCCTGCGCGAGATTGGCCTGGAGGATCGAGTTGAGCAGTTCGTCGAAGGCGACGACCTGCTCGTGCACCCGCGCCAGGTGGTCGGCGACATCCCGGAAGTACTTCTGGATGTCGGGGTCGACCAGCCGCATCGGCCGCTCGCTCAGCAGCTGCATGGGCCGCAGCAGCGGCGACACCGCACGCTTGAACTCCAGTACCTCACGCTTGAGCTGGTAGATCCGCGCCGAGTCGACACCGCGCGACACCCCGCCCCTGCGGCCGGGGGAGAACACCTCGGTCTCGACGTCGTCGATGTCGTCCTGCATGGCGTCCGCGACGGCGATGTAGCCGTCGACGACATGGTCGGCGATGGAGTGCAGCACGGCGGAGGGCCCTTTGGCGAGCAGCTCCGGGTCGTCCTGCAGCCGGTGCCGCAGCGCCCGCAGCGAGCCCTGCCCGCCGTGCCGCACGGTGATGAAGAAGTCCCGCCCGGTGAAGCACATCACCTCGCCGGTCTCCACGACCTCGCTGGTGGCGGTGAGTTCGTCGTGCTCGACGTAGTGGATGGTCTTGAAGACGGCGAACAGCGTGTCGTCGTACCGCTCCAGCTTGGGCCGCTGGTGGGCGTGGACGGCGTCCTCGACGGCGAGCGGGTGCAGCCCGAACTCGGCTGCCACGCCCGCGAATTCGTCCTCGGTGGGCTCGTGCAGGCCGATCCACGCGAATCCGCCGTCGCGCCGGACCTGACGGATCGCCGTACGCGGGGTCAGGGTGTCGTCGGACGGGAGGCGGACGCCGTCGCGGTAGACCGCGCAGTCCACGACGGCCGAACTCTCCGCGGCCGACCGGGTGGTGTCGTACGCGCCGCCGTCCTTGCGGAGCGAGGGGCGGACCGCGGCACGCAGGTTGTGGATCATCGACATGGGTGGCTCCTTCGCGAACGAAGGCCGCCGACGACGGTTGGAACTGCCCGGAATGGGGACGTCCAGACTGCGGATGTTTGGCACGTCCACAAAGCGGGGAGCACCGCACCGTCACGGTGGCGGCTTCGCTACTGATACAGATCAGAAAAATTCAGACAGATCAGGGAAAACGAAGTGCTCTTCCGTTGTGTACCGGACCGGCCATGACGCGAGCACGGGAACGAGTGCGTGTGCGAGAGGTGGCGGCCGGCAGAGCGTGAGCTCGGGAAGCTGAGAGGAACTCAGCAGCCGGAAGAGCGGGTGGTACTGCCTGGTCGACTTCGATCCATGGAGCCCCACCTCCTCCGGCCGGTCCCCCGTAGGGGAGGTCCATCCCCCGTAGGGGAGTCTCATGCGTCGAGACGTGGGCCGGGACTTGAGAGCGACGCTTCTGCGTGCTGCCCCGGCCAGCGGCCAAGACTAGCAGCCGGCTGAAGTGTCAAGCCGTCGCTTTGCCCGCTACTGACGAGTTCTATGCTCGGTGCATGGTTGATGTTCTTGCTCTGGTGGAAGCCCGTTTGCGTACCGCCCTGGGCGAACCGGACGCGCGCGCCGCGGTGACGTTCCTGGGCACGGACCGCATCGAGGTGCTCCGTTTCACGGACCTGGACACCTCCGGTACGGGCCCCACCGGGATCGTCCGTTACGCGACGCTCGGCATGTCGGCCCAGCCGATGGCGGACCCCACGGCGGCCGTCGCCGACCCGGTCGCGGGCCCGCGCGCCGAGCTGGTCCTGTCGGTACGGGCCGGTGCCGCCGACACCGACAAGGTGCTGCGCCCCCTCGCCGTACTGGCCGCGTCCCCGCAGGTCGAGGGCCTGGTCGTGGCTCCGGGCGCCTCGCTCGACGTGGGTGATCCGCTGTGGCCGGGCGCCCCCTTCACCTCCGTCCTGGTCGCCGAGCCGGGCGGCCTGGTCGAGGATCTCGCACTCGACGCACCCCTGGATCCCGTACGTTTCCTGCCGCTGCTGCCCATGACGCCGAACGAGGCCGCGTGGAAGCGGGTGCACGGCGCGGGGGCGCTCCAGGAGCGCTGGCTGGCAAGCGGAACGGACCTGCGCGACCCCGCACGCACGTCCGTTTCCCTGGACTGACCCCAACAGCCGACCCGCGTCGGCCAGTTGGCTATCTCACATTCGAGGGTGGGGGCTCAGTTCGCGAAGACGGTGACCCCGTCCTCCACCGCGTGCCGCTCCTCCAGCTCCTCCGCCTCGTGCGTCAGGGCGTCCCGGCGTACGAGGACCACGAGCGCGCCCAGTGCCGCCGTGACCGCCGCGACCACGAACGGGATGTGGATGTTGCTCCACCCCTCGATCCGGGGTGCGAAGAAGGGTGCCGCGGCGGCGGCGAACCAGCGGACGAAGTTGTAGCCGGCGCTCGCCACCGGGCGCGGCGCGTCCGACACGCCGAGGGCCAGCTCCGTGTAGACGGTGTTGTTCACGCCGATGAAGGCACCGGAGAGGATCGTGCAGACGACGGCCGTGGTGTGACTGCCGTAACCGAGGACGAGTACGTCGGCCGCGAGCAGCACCAGTGAGCCGCCGAGCACCTTCAGCGAGCCGAACCGGGCCTGCATGCGCGGCGCCACGAGCACCGAGAACACCGCGAGCAGCACACCCCAGGCGAAGAAGACCGCGCCGCTCTTGTACGGGGTCATGTTCAGTACGAACGGGGTGAAGGCCAGCACGGTGAAGAACGTGTAGTTGTAGAAGAACGCCGAGCCCGCCACCGAGGCGAGGCCGCCGTGGCCGAGGGCCTTGACCGGGTCGAGCAGGCCCGTCTTGCGCGCGGGCTTCGGCTGCTCCTTCAGGAACGCCGTGATGCACAGGAACCCGATCGCCATCAGGAACGCGGTGCCGAAGAACGGGTAGCGCCAGCTGGCGTCACCGAGCAGCGCGCCCAGCAGGGGTCCGCAGGCCATGCCGAGGCCCAGGGCGGACTCGTACAGGAGGATCGCGGCGGCGCTGCCGCCGGCCGCCGCGCCGACGATGACGGCGAGGGCGGTGGAGACGAACAGGGCGTTGCCGAGCCCCCAGCCGGCCCGGAAGCCGACGAGTTCGCCGACCGAGCCGGACGTGCCGGAGAGTCCGGCGAAGACCACGACCAGCGCGAGGCCGAGGAGCAGGGTGCGACGGCCGCCGATACGGCTGGAGACGAAGCCCGTGACCAGCATCGCGAGCGCGGTGATCAGGAAGTACGAGGTGAAGAGCAGCGAGACCTGGCCGGCGGTGGCGTCCAGGCCCTTGGCGATGGACGGCAGGATCGGGTCGACGAGGCCGATGCCCATGAAGGCGACGACGGATGCCCCGGCGGTCGCCCAGACCGCCTTCGGCTGACGCAGGAGGCTCGTGGCCCCCGCGTCGAAGGTGTCCCCTTCGGTGGGGCCTCCCGTGCTGCTGTTCATGCTCGCTCCTTCACGCTGCTCGCGGAGAGATGCTCTTAGATGGTTGGCGTATACACATAATAAGTTAGATCGGCTAATGAATGCAAGCTACATCTAGTTTTCCCCGGTGGTGGGCCGTGGCGACGAGGTGACAGGCGCGCGCCGGACGGGTGATCGTCCTTGACGCGGCGAAGGACGGGGAGGACCGTTGTGCCTTATGAGGGGCGAACCCAGTTGCCCGAAGTGTGGTGGCCGGGTCAGGGCTCCCGGCCTCTTTGCCGACTCCTGGCAGTGCGATGTGCACGGCATCGTGCATCCGCTGCAGCCCGTGATCCCGCCCAGCGTGGAAGCCCTCGGCGTGGTCGTGCACCGTGCGCGTGTACCGGTGTGGATGCCATGGCCGCTGCCTGTCGGCTGGCTCTTCACGGGTGCGGCGTTCGCCGGCGACGACCGCAGCGGCGGTCGCGCGACGGCCGTCGCCTGCTCGGGGCCCGGGCCGCTCGGCGGCTTCGGGGAGCTGATGCTCGTCGCCGAGGAACTGGGCGTGGGCCTGGGCGCGCGGTACGCGGGCATCGAGGGGCTCGACCCCGGTCCGTACATGAACGTCGACAAGCCCCCTCAGGTGAAGGTGCTGGCCGCGGGGCGGCCGACGCCGCTCTGGCACGTCCCCGGGGCGCCCGGCGACCGGGCCGTCTTCGCCGGTGAGGCGCTCGGGCTGTGGCTGTGGGCGGTCGTGTGGCCCGAGCAGTCGGGGATGATGATGTACGACGAGCTGGTGCTGACGGATCTGCGGGATGCCGGTGCGGAGGCGGATCTGTTGCCTTGCGGGGCGTTGTCGCCGCGGATCCTGGAGCCGTAGGCACCGCCGGTCCGTGCGGGGTCCCTCCGGGGGTGCGCGGGTTGTCGGGTGCGGGTACGCCGTGGCTGGTCGCGCCCACGCGGCGGAGCCGCACATGGCACAGCCCCGCGCGCCTCGGGCGGTGGGGACGAGCCCGTCCTGCCAGGCCTGACGGGCCTGACAGGAGGTGATCCCGGTCCCGTTATCCTTGGACGGTTCCCTTTGTCCTGGTCTTGTCTGGAGTCCGCTCGTGCGCATCGATCTGCACTGCCACTCCAAGGCCTCCGACGGTACGGACACCCCCGCCGAGCTGGTACGCAACGCCGCCGCGGCCGGTCTCGACGTCGTCGCGCTGACCGACCACGACACCACCCGCGGTTACGCCGAGGCCATCGCGGCCGTGCCCGCCGGGCTGACGCTCGTGACCGGCGCCGAACTGTCCTGCCGCCTCGACGGCGTCGGCCTGCACATGCTGGCGTACCTCTTCGACCCCGAGGAGCCGGACCTGCTGCGCGAGCGCGAGCTCGTACGCGACGACCGGGTGCCCCGGGCCCAGGCGATGATCGGCAGCCTGCGCGAACTGGGCGTGCCCCTCACCTGGGAGCACGTGGAGCGGATCGCGTCCGGCGGGTCCGTGGGCCGGCCGCACATCGCCACCGCGCTGGTCGAGCTGGGCGTGGTGCCGACCGTCTCGGACGCGTTCACGAGCGAGTGGCTCGCCGACGGCGGCCGGGCGCACGTCCAGAAGCACGAGTCCGACCCCTTCGAGATGATCCGGCTGGTCAAGGCCGCGGGCGGCGTCACCGTCTTCGCGCACCCCGCCGCCGCCAAGCGGGGCCGGACCGTGCCGGAGTCCGCGATCGCCGAGCTGGCCGCGGCCGGTCTCGACGGCATCGAGGTCGACCACATGGACCACGACGAGGCCACCCGGGCCCGGCTGCGCGGCCTGGCGGCCGAGCTGGGGCTGCTGACCACCGGTTCGAGCGACTACCACGGCCACCGCAAGGCCTGCGAACTCGGCGAGTACACGACGGACCCCGAGATCTACGCCGAGATCACCCGCCGCGCGACAGGCGCGTTCCCCGTCCCGGGCGCGGGCGGACCGGCGGGCGTCTAGTACCTCGCACCGCCGCCGAACCGGCTCGGAGCGCCCACCCATCGGCAGGGCACCGCCGCATTCGGCAGCGACCCGGCAACGCACCCCACCTCCGCGCGGGGAACGGCGCGCCCAGCCACGACGCACCCGCAGCGACCCGCACACGTCCACATCCCCCACTTCCGCGCACGGCTCACTGTCAGCCCCCTAAGGGGCGCGAGGAACGACGCACCCGCAGCGACCCGCACACATCCACATCCCCCCCTCCGAGCCCGGCTCACCCCCAGCCCCCTAAGGGGCGCGGGGAACTGCGCAACCAGCCACAACGCACCCGCAGCGACCCACACACATCCACCCCCACTCACCCCCCCAACCACTCAGCAAGGCGCACCTGCTCATGTTCGACCTCGCCGTCTTCGGCTCCCTCTTCCTCACGCTCTTCGTCATCATGGATCCCCCCGGGATCACCCCGATCTTCCTCGCGCTGACGTCCGGCCGCCCCGCCAAGGTGCAGAAGCGCATGGCCTTCCAGGCCGTCTGCGTCGCCGGCGGCGTCATCACCGTCTTCGGCCTGCTCGGGCACCAGATCCTGAACTACCTGCACGTGTCGGTCCCCGCCCTGATGATCGCCGGCGGCCTGCTGCTCCTGCTCATCGCGCTCGACCTGCTCACGGGCAAGACCGACGAGCCCAAGCAGACCAAGGACGTCAACGTCGCCCTCGTACCCCTGGGCATGCCGCTGCTCGCGGGACCCGGCGCGATCGTGTCCGTCATCCTCGCCGTGCAGAAGGCCGACAGTGTGGCGACCCAGGTCTCGGTGTGGGCGGCGATCCTCGCCATCCATGTCGTGCTGTGGATCGTGATGCGGTACTCGCTGCTGATCATCCGGGTCATCAAGGACGGCGGAGTCGTGCTCGTGACGCGCCTCGCGGGCATGATGCTCTCCGCGATCGCCGTGCAGCAGATCATCAACGGTGTCACCCAGGTCATCCAGAACAGCTGACGTGCGGCCGGGAGGGGCGCGACCGAACGCGGAACCCCCGCCCGGCATCGTGCCGGACGGGGGTTCCGAAGACTGTCGAACGACCGCTGTTATGAGGCCGAGGTGTCGGCCGGGCGGATCCAGAGGCGCTGCCCGATGGCGGCGGCCTGCTGAACGATCCGGTTGACGGAGGCGGCGTCCACGACGGTGCTGTCCACGGGTGTGCCGTCGACGTCGTCGAGTCGCATGATTTCGAAGCGCAAGGGCTTCTCCCTTCGTCTGGTCATCCTCCTGGAGGAGAACTACTGGTGGGGGTGGGTGAGCGAGCCGCGTGCGTCCCGCGTTCCCATAGGAGTCAACGGGTTGATTGTTACGAACATTCCCTACGCTAAAGAAAACTTTCGAACGTCTAATTACTTGTGAGTATCGGGACCGACTGTGTACACACAGTGACGTCCTGCGACAATGAGGCGCATATGAATGACGACATCGCGGCAGCCGACGATCCCGACGACTTCTCCGCCCTCGTCGCGCGCATCGACCGCTCGAACGAGCTGCTCCAGCGCATGCTGGCCGAGGTGGCGAAGACGCCGTCGACCCACGCGATCTTCGTCGACGCCGGATATCTCTACGCCGCCGCGGGCCGGCTCGTGGCGGGCACGGAGGACCGCCGGGCCTTCGAGCTGGACGCCGAGGGGCTCATCGACGCGCTCATCGACCGCGCGCGCACGATCTTCGCGGACAGCAGGCTGCTGCGCGTCTACTGGTACGACGGGGCGCGGCGCCGCATCCACACCGCCGAGCAGCAGTCCATCGCCGAGCTGCCCGACGTCAAGGTCCGGCTCGGCAACCTCAACGCCAACAACCAGCAGAAGGGCGTCGACTCCCTGATCCGTTCCGATCTGGAGTCACTGGCCCGGCACCGCGCCATCAGCGACGCGGCACTCATCGGCGGCGACGAGGACCTGGTCTCGGCCGTCGAGGCCGCGCAGGGGTACGGGGCCAGGGTCCACCTCTGGGGCATCGAGGCCCCGGAGGGCCGCAACCAGGCGGAGCCGCTGCTCTGGGAGGTCGACAGCCAGCGCACGTTCGACCTCGACTTCTTCAAGCCGTACGTGGCCCGGCGCACCTCCGCCTCGTACGAGACGTCGGCGGTGGCCCGGCCGAGCCGGGAGGACGTGCGGTTCGTGGGGGCGCAGATCGCGGCGAAGTGGCTGGCCGCGCGGGGGCGGGAGTCCCTGGCCGAGCTGCTGCCCGGCCATCCGTATCTGCCAGGGCCCGTCGATCAGGAACTGCTCGTGGAGTCCGAGGGGCTGTTGCAGTACTCGCTGCGCGGGCAGGCGGATCTGCGGCGGGCGCTGCGGGACGGGTTCTGGGAGCACTTGCAGGGGCAGTACTGAGGGTTTCGCCGGGGTGGCGGTGGCCTGCGGGCCGGTGCGGGTTGTGACCTGCGAGCGGTTCGCGTGGTGACCTGCGGGCCCGGTGGCGGCCGTTCGCGCAGTTCCCCGCGCCCCTTACGGGGCCCTGAGCGGGCCCTCCTGGCCCAGGCCGTCCCAGAAAGCGGCCAGCGCCTTCGCCGTCTCCAGTGGGCGGTCCGCGTTCGGGGAGTGCTCGGCTCCGTGGACGATCGTGCGGTGTGCCTCCAGGCGTACGGCCATGTCGTCGAGCAGCGGTACCGGCCACGTGTCGTCGCTCTCGCCCGACAGGACGTGCACGGGCAGGTGCAGGGCCGCCAGCTCGGCCACGCGGTCGGGCTCCTCGCACAGCTGTCGTCCCGCGGCGGCGAGCTGGGCCGGGCTGTTGCCGAGCCAGCGCCGCCTGAGGTCCTGCTGGTCGTCGAGGCCGGCGTCCAGCTCGCCCTCGGCGTCCTCCGGCGGGTCCAGCGCCCGGATCGCCTCCCACACCTGCGCCATGTCCATCACGGTCAGCGCGTCCCGCAGCAGCTTGACCCGCTGCTGCTGGCTGGGGGAGATCTCCGCGGGCCCGGAGGACACCAGGGTGAGTGAGCGGAAGCGGGCCGGTGCCAGGAGAACGGTCGCGCGCGCGACCTGTCCGCCGAACGAATGGCCCAGGAGATGGAAACGCTCCTCGGAGCCGCCGGAGCCGCCGGAGCCGCCGGAGCCGCCGGAGCCGCCGGAGCCGCCGGAGCCGCCGGAGCCGCCGGAGCCGCCGGGGCCTTCGGCGAGCGCGTCGAGTTGCGCGAGCACGTCCAGCGCCAACTCGCCCTGCGCGTAGGGCGTTTCGTCGTCGCGTGGGCCCGGTGACTCGTACTGGCCCCGGCCGTCCACCGCGACGGTCCGGTAGCCGGCCGCCGCCAGTGGCTCGTGCAGCGAGATGAAGTCCTCCTTGCTGCCGGTGAACCCCGGCAGCAGCAGCACGGTTCCCTTCGCGGGGCTGCCCGCGTCGATCACGGCGAACTCCCCGCGCGCGGTGCCGAGGCGGTACGCGCGGGCCCCGGAGGGCGGGACGAAGGTGAAGGGCCTGCTCATGAGGAGGAGGCTATCCGGGCAACCTGTCGGGCGGCATACCGGGCGGTGGCACAGGGCTTGCGAAGCCTTGTCGGTGCTCTGTCTGCGCCTCGCCGAGGCTTCCTCGCGGCTCTCTCGCGGTCCTTTCGCGACCTTTGCCTGGAACGCCGACGGCCCGGCCCCCACGAGGGGAGCCGGGCCGTTCGGGTGCGGAACTCAGCCCTCCGTGGGCTCCGTGGCCGCGGCGGCCTTGCGCGTACGGCGACGCGGCTTGGCCTCGGGCGCGGCCTCGGCCGTGACCGTCTCCGTGACCGCGTCCGTGGCGGTCGCCTTGGCGGCCGTCTTACGGGTGCGGCGCGGCTTGACCGGAGCCTCGGCGGGGTCCGTCACGGCCTCGGTGGCCTGGGCCGGGATGTCGGCCTCGGCGACCGCGGCCTTACGGGTACGGCGGCGGGGCTTCGTCTCGGTCGCCTCGGCCGTGTCCACGGCGCTCTCCGCCGCCTCCACGGGCGCGGCGGCCTTGCGGGTGCGACGCGGCTTGGTCACCGCGGCGGCGGGTGCCTCGGCCGTCGTGCCCTCGGCGGTGTCCACCGCGGTCTCGGCGGCGACAGCGGCCTTGCGCGTACGCCGACGGGGCTTGGCCTCCTCGACGGGCGCCTCGTCCACCGGGGCGACCACGGCGGCCGGAGCCGCGGGAGCCGTCTCGGCGGCCTTGCGGGTGCGGCGACGCGGCTTGGTCTCGGGCTCCTCGGTCGCCTGCGCCGGGATGCCGGCCTCGGCGACCGCGGTGACCTCGGCGGTCTCGGTGGCCGCGGCGGCCTTGCGGGTCCGGCGACGCGGCTTGGCCTCCACGGCCTCCGCGGTGTCCAGGACCGTCTCGGCGGCGGCCGTGGCCGCAGCCTTGCGGGCGCGGCGCGGCTTGGCCTCGACGGCCTCGACCGGGTCGGCGACGGCTTCCACCGCGGCCACGGCCGGTTCGGCGACAGCGGCCTTGCGGGTGCGGCGGCGGGGCTTGGTCACCACGGCTTCGGCGGCCTCGGTCACGACGGTCGGCTCGGCCTCGGGGGCCTCCTCGACGACGACGGCCTCGGGCTGAGCGACCTCCGCCGTACGACGCGTGCGACGGCGGCGCGGCTTGGCCTCGGCGTCCGCCACCGGCTCGGCGGCGGGCGTGACGGGAGCCGGGACGACGGCCGTCTCGGGGACCTCGACGGTCGTGCCCTCGGCCGTGGCGACCGCGGTCGCGGCTGCCTCCGAGGCCGCGGCACGCGTACGACGACGCCGGCGCGCGCTGCGCGACTCCGTCGCCTGCCCGGGCTCGATGCTGTCGGCCACGGCTTCCGGCGCGGACTGTGCTGCCGTCTGCGACGTGTTCTGCGACGTGTTCTGCGGCTCCGCGGCGTCGAGCGCCGTACCGTTGCGCGTACGACGACGGCGGCGCGGGGTCCGCTCCGAACGGTCGCGATCACGGTCACGACCGCGGTCACGGTCGCGCTCGGCGACCGGGGCCGGACCTGCCGCGGGACGGCCAGCGCGGCCACCGCGAGCGCCACGCCCACCGGTCTCGCCGAGGTCCTCGACGACCTCGGCCGACAGACCGGCACGGGTGCGCTCGGAACGCGGCAGGACACCCTTGGTGCCGGCCGGGATGTTCAGCTCCTCGAAGAGGTGCGCGGACGTGGAGTACGTCTCCGGCGGGTCCGGGAAACCGAGGTCCAGCGCCTTGTTGATCAGCTGCCAGCGCGGGATGTCGTCCCAGTCGACGAGGGTGACGGCGATGCCCTTGGCGCCCGCGCGGCCCGTACGGCCGATGCGGTGCAGGTACGTCTTCTCGTCCTCGGGGGACTGGTAGTTGATGACGTGCGTGACGCCCTCGACGTCGATGCCGCGCGCGGCCACGTCGGTGCAGACGAGCACGTCGACCTTGCCGTTGCGGAACGCGCGCAGCGCCTGCTCGCGGGCGCCCTGGCCGAGGTCGCCGTGGACCGCGCCGGAGGCGAAACCGCGCTGCTGCAACTGGTCGGCGAGGTCGGCGGCCGTGCGCTTCGTACGGCAGAAGACCATCGCGAGACCGCGGCCGTCGGCCTGCAGTATCCGCGAGACCAGCTCGGGCTTGTCCATGTTGTGCGCGCGGTAGATGAACTGCGCGGTGTTCCTGACGGTCGCGCCCGCGTCGTCCGGCTCCGAGGCGCGGATGTGCGTGGGCTGCGACATGTAGCGGCGCGCGAGGCCGATGACCGCGCCCGGCATGGTCGCCGAGAACAGCATCGTCTGACGGCGCACCGGCAGCATGTTCATGATCTTCTCGACGTCCGGCAGGAAGCCCAGGTCGAGCATCTCGTCGGCTTCGTCGAGGACGAGGGCGCGCACGTGCTTGAGGTTGAGCTTCTTCTGGCCCGCGAGGTCGAGGAGCCGGCCCGGGGTGCCGACGACGACGTCGATGCCCTTCTTGAGGGCCTCGACCTGCGGCTCGTACGCCCGGCCGCCGTAGATGGCGAGAACACGTACGTTACGGACCTTGCCGGCCGTCAGCAGGTCGTTCGTGACCTGGGTGCACAGCTCGCGCGTCGGGACGACGACGAGGGCCTGCGGGGCGTCGGTGAGCTGCTCGGGCTGCGCCCGGCCCGCCTCGACGTCCGCGGGGACGGTCACGCGCTCAAGGAGCGGGAGGCCGAAGCCCAGCGTCTTGCCGGTGCCGGTCTTGGCCTGGCCGATGACGTCGTTGCCCGCGAGGGCGACGGGGAGCGTCATCTCCTGGATGGGAAAGGGACTCGTGATGCCGACGGCCTCAAGGGCCTCGGCAGTCTCGGGAAGGATCCCGAGGTCTCGGAAAGTAGTCAGGGTGCTGCCTCTTCTGTGTACGCGGTGCGAGGCGAGCGCGGGGGTCGTGTCGGGGACCGTGCCGGGGACGTCGGCCGCTATTGACCAGCGGCCGGGGTGGCATGGGACCACTGCCGACGCTCAAGCGTTCGTACCGCTGAGGGTCCCTCCGGATGCCGTACGCACTGTGCCGTACGGGCTGAGAGGGCTGTCGGGTCGGAGCCGATCGGGCCACCGACCGGGCATCCTCATTCGTGCGGATCCGCCGGGTTACGTAGATCAACTCAGCGAGCGCATTACCACCATACCCCGGATCCGCGCATATGCGATGGCCGATTTGGTCACGTAGTCGTCGTCACACTGATTGACCAGGGCCTTCCGCCGTGCGGCGAGCGGGCTATTGTGCGCTTCATGACGACACCTGCCAAATCTTCCGACGCACCCGCCGAACCCACCGGAGTCGCCGCCCAGGACTGGGCCACGGCCTCCGTGGACCCCCAGTACCGCGCCGCGGTCGTGGATCTGATCGGCGCGCTCGCGTACGGGGAGCTGGCGGCGTTCGAGCGGCTCGCGGAGGACGCCAAACTGGCGCCGACGCTCGGGGACAAGGCGGAGCTGGCGAAGATGGCCTCGGCCGAGTTCCACCACTTCGAGCAGCTGAGGGCCCGGCTGACCGAGATCGGGGCGGAGCCGACGCAGGCGATGGAGCCGTTCGTCGCCGCGCTCGACGGGTTCCACAAGCAGACCGCGCCGTCCGACTGGCTGGAAGGCCTGGTGAAGGCGTACGTCGGTGACTCGATCGCCAGTGACTTCTACCGGGAGGTCGCGGCGCGGCTCGACGCCGATACGCGCAAGCTCGTGCTGGCCGTCCTCGACGACACGGGGCACGCGTCGTTCGCCATCGAGAAGGTGCGGGCCGCCATCGACGCGGATCCGCGCGTGGGCGGGCGGCTCGCGCTGTGGGCGCGGCGGCTGATGGGGGAGGCGCTGTCGCAGTCCCAGCGGGTGGTCGCCGACCGGGACGCGCTGTCGACGATGCTCGTCGGTGGGGTCGCGGACGGGTTCGATCTCGCGGAGGTGGGGCGGATGTTCTCGCGGATCACCGAGGCGCACACGAAGAGGATGGCTGCGTTGGGGCTGGCCGCCTGAGCGTTCGCCACTTCGGGCCGGTTGTCGGGTGTCTGCAGGTCCGTGGGGGCTTGTCACGCAGTTCCCCGCGCCCCTGAAGGGGCCCGGCCCCTGGTGTTTGGCTGTCGGTCGGTGGGGGCTGGTTGCGCAGTTCCCCGCGCCCCTTAAGGCCCCCCGGGGCCCTTGGTGGTCGGCTGCGGGTTCGGCGGGGGCTTGGTGCGTCGTTCCTCGCGAACCCGAAAAAAGGCCCCTGGCGGGGCCTTTTGGGGTCAGTGGTCGTCTTTCAGACCGTTGCTCCGTGGTGGTGGAGTCTTCCCGCGGGGCGCAGGAGCAGGGAGACGGAGGCTGCGGCCACTGCTGCCGCGCCCAGCATTACCGGCAGGAAGCCGACGGATCCCAGCGCGGTGTGGGTCAGGAAGGCTCCGAAGAGGCCGCCCGCGACGCCCGTCGGGAGGACGATCCTGCGGACCGGCAGGCGGTGCGGCAGGCGGTATGCCGCCGCCAGGGCGAGTGCCAGACCGAGGATGGCCGAGCCGAGCGCTTCCAAGAACATGAGGGGGGTCCCTTCCGCACGGCTGTGTGCACTTCGGTCGTAGCCCGTCATACCCGTGACCTGCGGAATGCAACCCTCCCGTGTGGATGAGTTGTGCTCCATCTGTGAAGCGCGGACCTGAGGCGCGGACAGGGCGGACGGGCAGGACGGCATGGAAAAAGGGCCCGGTGGCCATCGGCCTCCGAGCCCCTCCTCCACTCTTCCGCGTTCTGCGGCGTCCTGCGTCCTACAGCGCGCTGAAGCCGACCTTGCGGGTCGTCGGCTCGCCGAGCTCCACGTAGGCGAGGCGGTCCGCCGGTACCAGGACCTTGCGGCCGTGGTCGTCCACGAGGCTGAGCAGCTGCGACTTGCCTGCCAGCGCCTCGGACACCGCGCGCTCGACCTCTTCCGGGGTCTGACCGCTCTCCAGAACGATCTCGCGGGGCGCGTGCTGCACGCCGATCTTGACCTCCACGGCTATGTCCCTCCGACGGTCACTGATGTGCGCGTGTGTCCGCGCCGTACGCAGCACACATTAGCCCGGTGAGGGGACGTACACGGTCCGCCCGAGAACGCCAGGAGCGAACAGCTTGTGGGAACAAAGTGGCGGTCGGCGTCGATGCGCCGGGGCCGGCCGCGGTCAGTTGTGCTCGCTGCCGTGCAGGGGGAAACCCGCGATGCCCCGCCACGCCAGCGAGGTCAGCAACTGCACCGCCTGCTCGCGCGGCACGCTGCGGTCGCTGTGCAGCCAGGAGCGGGCCACCACCTGGGCGAGTCCGCCCAGCCCCGAGGCGAGCAGCATGGACTCGGCCTTCGACAGACCGGTGTCCTCCGCGATCACCTCGCAGATCGCCTCCGCGCACTCGAACGTGACCTTGTCGACCCGTTCGCGCACCGCGGGCTCGTTCGTCAGGTCCGACTCGAAGACCAGCCGGAAGGCACCGCCCTCGTCCTCCACGTACGCGAAGTAGGCGTCCATGGTGGCCCGTACGCGCAGGCTGTTGTCCGAGGTGGACGCCAGCGCGGTGCGTACGGAGACCAGCAGTGACTCGCAGTGCTGGTCGAGCAGTGCGAGATAGAGATCCAGCTTGCCGGGGAAGTGCTGGTAGAGAACCGGCTTGCTGACGCCCGCGCGTTCGGCGATGTCGTCCATCGCGGCCGAGTGATATCCCTGCGCAACGAACACTTCCTGGGCGGCGCCGAGGAGCTGGTTGCGTCGGGCACGGCGCGGCAGGCGTGTGCCCCGCGGGCGTGCCGCCTCTGTCTGCTCGATGGCTGTCACGCCGCCTCCCAAAATCGTCCACATGCGGTGAGCGCCGCGCGGCCATCGTACTTTTCGGTAACCGTGGTGTGCGCGGTGCGAGCGGAGAATTTCACGGACCGGACGTCGGTGAAACCGTGCAGATCGCGCCATAGGGGGTCATGGCGGGCTCATGGTGTTCCCGGTGCAGGGCCCGGGAACGGATGCTCGTGTGTCCGGGCACGGCGGTCCGGGCGGCCGTCGGGGCCGCCCGGGGCCGGTTCACCGATAGTCGTCCTCGTCGAGTTCCACGACTCTCGCCTGTTCGGCGAGGTCTCCCTCGCTGGCGCTGTCCGCGTCCGCGTCGGTCAGCGGGTCGTCCAGCCGGGGTGCGAGATCCGTCCGCTGCTCGGCGGCGTCGGCCTCGGGGGCCTCCACGCCGATCTCGGTCGCGCCGGTGTCGTCCGTGTCCTGAAGTACCTCGGGGTCGGTGGGGTCGACAGTCATGAGTCCTCTTCCCGAGCGGTGCGAGTGCGCTCTTGCGCTGGTACGAGTGCCCTCGTTCACGAAGCCTAAGAGACCTGGGAGGGGGGCGCTACGCGATCGGGCCGGGCCGCGGCTTCTCCCTGTGACGGCGAACACACGATCCAGCGCGTGATCGTCTCGTAACATTGCCGCATGTCTTCGACCGAACTGCCGTCAGTGCTGGCCACCTCCGTCGCGCCGAAGGTCAGTTCCGTCAGGGTGGCGGCGGGGGAGCGGCTGCGCACGGTCGGGCTCCCCGGGATCACGCTGACGGTCCGTTCGAGGCCCCCGGCCGCAGAGGGGCTGCCGCCCGCGCTGTACGTGCACGGGCTGGGCGGTTCCTCGCAGAACTGGTCGGCGCTGATGCCGCTCCTGGACGGCCTCGTGGACAGCGAGGCCCTCGATCTGCCGGGCTTCGGCGACTCGCCGCCGCCGGACGACGGCGACTACTCGGTGACGGGACACGCCCGCGCGGTCATCCGCTATCTCGACGCGGCCGAGCGCGGGCCCGTGCATCTCTTCGGGAACTCGCTGGGCGGCGCCGTCTCGACGCGCGTGGCCGCCGTGCGTCCCGATCTCGTCCGCACGCTCACGCTCGTCTCACCGGCGCTCCCCGAACTGCGGGTGCAGCGCAGCGCGGTGCCGACGGCCCTGCTCGCCCTGCCGGGTGTGGCGGCCCTGTTCACCGGTTTCACCAAGGGCTGGACCGCCGAGCAGCGGGTGCGGGGGGTCACCGCGCTCTGCTACGGGGACCCCGGCATGGTGACGCCGGAAGGATTCCGCAACGCGGTCGAGGAGATGGAGCGGCGGCTCGCGCTTCCCTACTTCTGGGACGCCATGGCACGCTCGGCACGCGGCATCGTGAACGCGTACACGCTGGGCGGCCAGCACGGACTGTGGCGCCAGGCCGAGCGGGTGCTGGCCCCTACACTTCTTGTCTACGGAGGCCGCGATCAGCTCGTCTCGTACCGTATGGCCCAGCGCGCGGCGCGTGCGTTCAGGGACTCGCGGTTGCTGACATTGCCTGACGCGGGGCATGTGGCGATGATGGAGTACCCGGAGACCATGGCCACGGCCTTCCGCGAACTCCTCGCGGACACGGGCAAGTTGACCGACACCGGCGCTACCGGCGCGAGGAGCTGAAGCGGGACGTGGGACGTCACAGCCGGCGCGGGCCCGCCCCCAAGGGCGAGACCGCCGACCCTCCCGCTGCTCCGGCTGCCCGGCCGCAGACGGGGACCACCGGAGAGGCCGCGGGGCGCCGACGGCCCCCGGGCGGACCGCAGTCCGCGACACCGCCCGCACCGCAGGCCTACGGAACGCCCGCCCGGGGGGTGCCCCGACTGCCTGAAGGATGGGTTCCGCAAGGACCCGGAAACCCGCCCGGACAGGGGGGCCCGCCTGCGCAGGGAGGCCCCCGCAATACCGGAGGGGCTCCCCGGTACGCGGACCAGTACCGGGGCGGGGCGCAGCCGGGCGGAGGGCCGCGGCTTTCCGACGGCACCCCCGCGCACGGGTTCCCCCGCCTCCAGGACGGCACTCCGGCCCACGGTTTCCCGCGGCTCCCCGACGGCACCCCCGCCCATGGATTCCCCCGGCTGCCGGACGGCACCCCGGCTCATGGCTTCCCGCGGTTGCCCGGTGGCGGTCCGGCGCAGGGCGCGCCGCTCAACGCCGACGGAACCCCGGCCCACGGCATGCCCCGCGTCCGCGGCGGTCACCCCGAACAGCGTGAGGCGGGCGGCGGCTGGGGCGCGGCGAGGACGGCCACCGGGTCCGGGTACGGAGTCGGCGTCGGCGTGCCGCAGGCATCCCCGCAAGGGCCTCCGCGCGGTCCGGGCCAGAGCGCGCCGCGCGACCGGCCGGGAGTACCGATCCCCGGGCAGCGGTACGCGCCGGGCGCGGCGGGAGCGAGTGGCCCGCGCCAGGCCTACGTCGACGCGTTCGGCGGGAGCGACGGCGGCGAGGACGACCAGTTCGCACCGCGTGCCGGCACGCCCACGGCGGCGGCGCTGCGCGCGGACCCCTTCGCCCCGGTCACCGACCGGGACGAGGAGGTCGAGCACAGGACACCGCCGCCCCGGGGGCCGAAGGTGCCGGACAACGGGCCGGACAAGGCCAAGGGCGGCAAGGGCCGGGCCTTCACCGGCATCGCGGCCGCGGCCGTCACCACCGTGCTGGCCGTCGTCGTGGCGGGCCAGGTCGCCGACGGCGGCAAGGACGACTCCGTGGGCTCGCAGGCGGCCGGCGGCGCCGACCGGGAGGCCAAGGACTCCGCGTCGCGCACCGACAAGCGGCCCGCGCCCTCCACGAAACCGAGCGCGGTGACGCTGTCGTACACCGAGCAGATGGCGGCGAAATACCCCCTGGAGGCCAAACTCAAGGGCGGTGGGAAATTCGACGCGATCACCGGTTTCGACAAGGCGCCGGGAACCGGGCAGAAATTCACTTACCGCGTCGACGTGGAGAAATCCCTCGGACTCGACGGAAAGCTCTTCGCGCAGGCCGTGCAGAAAACCCTCAACGACAAACGGAGTTGGGCGCACGGCGGCGGCCGTACCTTCGAGCGGATTTCTTCCGGAAAGCCCGACTTCGTCATCACGCTCGCCAGTCCCGGCACCACCGCGTTCTGGTGCGCCAAGTCGGGTCTCGACACCACCGAGGACAACGTCTCCTGCGACTCGGCCGCCACCGACCGCGTGATGATCAACGCGTATCGCTGGGCCCAGGGCTCCGAGACGTACGGCGACAAGATGTACTCGTACCGGCAGATGCTGATCAACCACGAGGTGGGGCACCGGCTCGGGTACGGGCATGTGAGCTGCAGTGTCGACGGCGGGCTCGCCCCCGTCATGCAGCAGCAGACCAAGTTCCTGAACCACGACGGGATCAAGTGTCTGCCCAACCCCTGGCCCTTCCCGTCGAGTTGACCGGGAGGGCCGCGGGAGCGGTCGGGGGACGGACGGCTCACATTGACAGGCGGGGAAAGTTCGTTCATATTTTCTCGCATGTCGCCTCGTCACATCTCCGCACGCGCAGCCCTTGAGCTGGCGCTGTTCGGCGTGACCGCGCTCTGCGTGGCCGACATTCTCTGTCGCTGACCCTCGCCCCTGGCGCGCGTCGGCGTTCTCTCGTTATTGCACCGGCACCGGAATCACGGTGCCGGGTGTTTTCCAGAGTGCCCTCATGCTCTCGTGCCGGCCTGCCCTCGGGGCGATTTCCGCGATCACTTCCTCACACCACGCCTTTTCGCGCGCGGTGTTCGCCGAATTCTCCGAGGGGTTTCCTCCCATGCGTCGATCGTCCGTCACAGCGCGCCGTCTGGCCGCCGTATCCGTCAGCCTCGCCGTGGCAGCGGGTGCAGTCGCCTGCGGACCGGAGGACAACGATGCCAAGGCCACGTCCGGCGGCGCGGACGCGAAGCCGGCCAAGGGCGGCACCCTCACGGTCCTGAACTCCAACCCGCAGCAGGACTTCGACCCCGCCCGGCTCTACACCTCCGGCGGCGGCAACGTCCCCTCGCTCGTCTTCCGTACGCTCACCACGCGCAACCGCGAGGACGGGGCCGAGGGCGCCGAGGTCGTCCCCGACCTCGCCACGGACACCGGCAGACCCAGCGAGAACGCGACCGTGTGGACGTACACGCTCAAGAAGGGCCTCACGTACGAGGACGGCAGCGCGATCACCTCGGCCGACATCAAGTACGGCATCGAGCGGTCCTTCGCGGCCGAACTCTCCGGCGGCGCGCCCTATCTGCGGGACTGGCTGATCGGCGGGGCCGACTACCAGGGGCCCTACAAGGACAAGAAGGGCCTCGACTCCATCGAGACGCCCGACGAGCAGACCATCGTGTTCCGTCTGAACAAGCCCGAGGGCGAGTTCCCGTATCTCGCCACGCAGACGCAGTTCGCGCCCGTCCCGAAGGCCAAGGACACCGGCACGAAGTACGAGGAGCACCCGGTCTCGTCCGGCCCGTACAAGGTCGTCAAGAACGAGAACGACGGCGAGCGGCTGACCCTGGAGCGCAATCCGCACTGGTCCGCGTCGACGGACGCCGAGCGCAAGGCCTACCCCGACACGATCGACGTACGCTCCGGGCTCGACTCGTCCGTCATCAACCAGCGGCTGTCCTCCTCGCAGGGCGCTGACGCCGCCGCCGTGACCACCGACACCAACCTCGGACCCGCCGAACTCGCCAAGGTCAGCGGTGACAAGGAGCTGGCCGCGCGGGTCGGCACCGGGCACTTCGGCTACACGAACTACATCGCCTTCAACCCGAAGGTGAAGCCGTTCGACGACCCGAAGGTGCGCCAGGCGATCTCGTACGCCATCGACCGCAGCTCCGTGATCAACGCGGCGGGCGGGTCCTCGCTCGCCGAGGCCGCGACGACGTACCTGCCCGACCAGAAGTCCTTCGGCTACACCGCCTACGACCACTTCCCGGCCGGCACGTCCGGCGACGCGGCCAAGGCCGAGGAACTGCTGAAGGAGGCCGGGCACGCGAAGGGCCTGACCGTCACGCTCACCCATTCCAACGCCAAGGACTTCGAGACCAGCCCCGAGATAGCCACCGCGATCCAGGACGCCCTGAAGAAGGCCGGGATCACCGTCAAGCTCCAGGGTCTGGAGGACAACGACTACAGCGACAAGATCCACAGCGCGAAGACCGAGCCCGGCTTCTTCCTCGCGCACTGGGGTGCCGACTGGCCCTCGGGCGGCCCCTTCCTGGCGCCGATCTTCGACGGCCGCCAGATCGTCAAGGACGGCGCCAACTTCAACACCGGCTTCCTCGACGACAAGTCGGTCAACGCCGAGATCGACGCCATCAACAAGCTGACCGACCTCGACGAGGCCGCCACCCGCTGGGGCGCCCTCGACAAGAAGATCGGCGAGCAGGCGCTGACCGTGCCGCTGTTCCACCCGGTCTACAAGCGGCTGTACGGCAAGGACATCAAGAACATCGTGATCAGCGACTGGACCGGGGTGCTGGACATCTCGCAGGTCTCGGTGAAGTAGCGCCGTGAGCGACGTACTTGTCGCCTCCCAGGCCTCCGGCGGAACGGACCTTTCCGTACCGCCGGGGGCCTCGGGGGCTCGTCAGTTCTGGCGGCGGCTGCGCGCACAGCGCGCCGCCCTCGCCGCGGCGGCCGTCGTCGCCCTGCTCGTCCTGGTCGCGCTCGCCGCGCCCCTGCTCACCGCGATCGAGGGTCAGGATCCGACCACGTACCACCCGGATCTGATCGATTCCGCGCGCGGCGGTGTGCCGGTCGGATCATTCGGCGGCGTGAGCGGTGACCACTGGCTCGGCGTCGAGCCGCAGACCGGCCGCGACCTGTTCGCACGGCTCGTGTACGGGGCCCGGGTCTCGCTGGGTGTCGCGCTGGCCGCGACCGTCGTGCAGATCGTCATCGGGGTGGTGGTCGGTGTCGCGGCAGCGCTCGGCACCCGCTGGGTCGACCAGCTGCTCAGCCGGTTCACCGACATCATCGTCGCCCTGCCGCTGATGATCATGTCCCTCGCGCTGCTCGCGATCGTGCCGTCGGGCTTCCCGCGGCCCGTCCTGGTCGCGGGCGTCATCGGCCTGATCGCCTGGGGCAACATCGCGAAGATCGTCCGCGCCCAGACGCTCACCCTCAAGGGGCTGGACTACGTCTCCGCCGCCCGGCTCAGCGGCTGGGGCACCTGGCGGATCGCCTGGCGCGAGCTGCTGCCGGGGCTCGCGGCGCCCGTCATCACGTACGCCGCGATCCTCATCCCGTCGAACATCAGCGTCGAGGCGGCCCTGTCCTTCCTCGGCGTCGGCGTGAAGCCGCCGACGCCGTCGTGGGGGCAGATGCTCACCGCCGCCGACGTCTGGTACCAGGCCGCGCCGCAGTACCTGCTGCTGCCGGCGGGCGCGCTCTTCGTGACCGTCCTCGCGCTGACCGTCCTCGGCGACGGGGTGCGTACGGCCCTCGACCCGCGCGCGGCCTCGCGGCTGCGGGTGGGGACGGGGCGGCGCCGGGAGGCGAAGGCGGCGCGGTCGCTTGTGGGGGTTGAGGGGGCTGAGGGGGCCGGGGTGGTTGAGGGGTCTGGAGGGGGTCGTGGATCTGATGGCTCTGGCGGGCTCGGTGGGTCCAGTGGGTCCAGTGGGTCTGATGGGTCTTATCGGCCCGGTGTGACCGGCGTGACCGGCGTGACCGGTGGGTCGGAGCGGGGAGGTTCCACATGAGCGGGTTCACGGGGTTCGTCCTGCGCCGGATCGTCGGCGTCCTGATCACCCTCCTCGTCATCTCGGTGATCATCTACGTCGTCTTCTACGTCACCCCCGGCAACGTCGCCCAGATCACCTGCGGCCCGCGCTGCTCGCCCGCCCAGGTCCAGCAGGTCGCCGAGCAACTGCGCCTCGACGACCCGCTGTACGTGCGCTACTGGCACTTCCTGGAAGGGCTCGTCGCCGGCCAGGACTACTCGACCGGCACCGCGGTGCAGCACTGCCCGGCGCCCTGCCTCGGGCTGTCGTACCAGAGCGACCAGCAGGTCACCGAGCTGATCCTCACGAAGCTGCCGGTCAGCCTGTCGCTCGTGTTCGGGGCGATGGTGATCTGGCTGATCCTCGGCGTCGGCACCGGCGTGCTCTCGGCGTGGCGGCGCGGACGGCTCACCGAGCGGGTGCTGACCGGCATCACGCTCGTGGGCGTGGCCACACCCGTCTTCGTCATCGGTCTGGTCCTGATGATCGTCGTCTGCGGCGAACTGGAACTGCTGCCCTTCCCGCAGTACGTGAACCTCACCGACGACCCCGAACAGTGGGCGTGGAACCTGCTGCTGCCCTGGCTCTCCCTCGCGCTCATCGAGGCCGCCGCGTTCGCCCGGCTGACCCGGTCGTCGATGCTGGAGACACTGGCCGAGGACCACATCCGGACCTTCCGCGCGTACGGCGTCGGCGAACGCTCGATCATCTGGCGGCACGCGTTGCGCGGGGCGTTCGCCCCGGTCATCGCGCTGAACGCCAACAACGTCGGATCGGCCGTCGGCGGCGCGGTCCTCACCGAGACGCTCTTCGGACTGCCCGGCATCGGAAGGGAACTGGTCCACGCCGTCGATGTCGTCGACCTCCCCGTCGTCGTCGGGATGGTCCTGGTCGTCGGGTTCTTCGTCGTCATCGCCAACGCCCTCGCGGACGTGCTCTACGCGGTGGCCGACCGACGGGTGGTACTGGCATGAGTGACGTGGGTGGCTTGAGTGACGTGGGTGCGGTGGGTGCGGTGGGTGTGGTGGGTGCGGTGAGTACGGGTGGTACTGGGAGGGGCCTGGTCGAAGTAGCCGATCTCACCGTCGGGTTCGGTGAACTGCGGGCCGTCGACGGGCTCTCCTTCCGGCTGGAGCGGGGCGCCGCGCTCGCGCTGGTCGGCGAGTCCGGCTCGGGCAAGTCCACGGTGGCCTCGGCCCTGCTGGGACTGCACCGGGGCACGGGCGCGTACGTCGGCGGCTCGATCGAGGTCGCCGGGACCGACGTACAGCGGGCGTCGGACGACGAACTGCGGCGGCTGCGCGGCGCGCGGGCCGCGATGGTCTTCCAGGACCCGCTGTCGTCGCTCGACCCGTACTACGCGATCGGCGACCAGATCGCCGAGGTGTACCGCGTGCACACGCGTGCGTCACGGCGGGCGGCACGCGCGCGTGCCGTGGAGGTGCTGGACCGTGTCGGGATTCCGGACACGGTCCGGCGGTCCCGCGCGCGCCCGCACGAGTTCAGCGGCGGGATGCGTCAGCGTGCCCTCATCGCGATGGCGCTGGCCTGCGAACCCGACCTGCTGATCGCCGACGAGCCGACCACCGCGCTCGACGTGACCGTCCAGGCCCAGATCCTCGACCTGCTCCACACGCTGCGGGAGGAGACCGGAATGGGTCTCCTGCTCGTCACGCACGATGTGGGCGTCGCCGCCGGGAGCGTCGACGAGATCCTGGTCATGTGGCACGGGCGCGTGGTCGAACACGGCCCCGTCGCCACGGTTCTCGGGGCGCCCTCGAAGCCTTACACGCGCGAACTGCTGGGAGCGGTCCCGAGGGTGGATACGCCGAGGGGCGATGCATCGGGAGTTGATGCGTCGAGGGTCAACATGCCGAAGGCGGACGTGCCGGACGGGAAGGTGCCGCAGGGGGACGTGCCGCGGGTGCACGTGCCGGGCGCGGCGGCTGCCGGGAGTGCGTCGGTCGGGGAATCCGGCACGGGCTCCGGTGTGTCGCCGCTCACGGTGAAGGACACGCCGGCGGTCACGGCGGCCGATACACCGCTCGACGTACCGCTCGACGCTCTGCCCGGCGCTCTGCCCGGCGCGCCACGCGGTGCGGCGTCCCGCGTGACAGCCGGCACGGCATCCGGCGCGGCGGGCGAGGTCGTGCTGGAAGCGGTCGGGCTGCGGCGCGAGTTCGGGCGCGGGAAGCGCGCGTTCGTGGCCGTCGACGACGTGTCGCTCACGGTCCGCCGGGGCGAGACGCTCGGCATCGTGGGCGAGAGCGGCAGCGGCAAGACGACGCTGGGCCGCATGCTGGTCGGCCTGCTGGAACCGACGGCGGGGCGCATCAGCCCCGGCGGCGGCGTACGCCCCGACGTACAGATGGTCTTCCAGGACCCCGTCTCCTCCCTCAACCCCCGCCGCAGCGTGGGCGAGTCGATCGCCGACCCTCTCCGGGCGCGGGGCGAACGGGACGAAGGGGGCGTACGGGGGCGCGTACGAGAGCTGTTGGAGCGAGTGGGGCTCGAAGGGGCGCACTACGACCGCTACCCGCACGAGTTCAGCGGTGGCCAGCGCCAACGCGTCGGCATCGCGCGGGCCCTGGCGGCCGACCCGCGGGTCATCGTGTGCGACGAACCGGTCTCCGCGCTCGACGTCACCACCCAGGCCCAGGTGGTCGCCCTGCTCGGCGAACTGCGACGGGAACTCGGCCTCGCCCTGGTCTTCGTGGCACACGATCTCGCCGTCGTACGCCAGGTCAGCGACCGGGTGGCGGTGATGCGCAACGGCCGGATCGTCGAGTACGGAGCCGTCGACGAGGTCTACGAGTCGCCGCGGGACCCGTACACGCGGCAGCTCCTCGCCGCCGTCCCCGCGCTCGATCCGGCGGTCGCGGCGGCCCGTCGCGCGACCCGTCGAAGCGCCCGCCAACAACTGGCCGCCGTATGACGAAACGTGTTCGGATGATCTCTTAGCGCGACGGAACGCGACCCGCACGGGAAAGTTACGACCGTTCACCCCTTTTGGTGGTGGGGGTGTGATACGAGCACACCCACCACCCCAAGTGGGTGTAAATGTTGTACCGTGGGGCGAGG
>NZ_JBHXTO010000077.1:0-44971 GCF_042677425.1 Streptomyces sp. NPDC127119
GTCGCCTTCGGATCCGTCATCGCGGGCACCGCCCTGCTCGGAGCCGTCGGCGCACTGATCGCCATCCCCGCCGTCGCCACCCTGCAGGCCTTCCTCGGGGCGTACGTGAAGCGGTACGACGTCACGGACGACCCGCGCGTCCAGGGCCACCCGAACAGGCGCTCCGCCATGGGTCTCGTCCCACGCGTCCGGAGGGTGGCGGAGGAGCGCATCGGGGCGTGGGGGCAGCGGCGGCGAGGCAGGTAGAGCCCCCTCGAACGTGGCCTCCGCAGTCGGTGCACGGAACCGCGGACCGAGTCCGGGCCCAAGAGGCGCGGGGAACCGAAGTGTGGCCAGAATCGTTTCCCGGGTTCCACCGCGATCAGAGGAGTGCCGACCTTGTCCGCCAGATCGACGGACCTCGCCGGGTGCAGTTCCCGGCTGCCGCGCCACGACGAGCGTACGAGCGGCGCACGGCGGGGCGCCTTCTCCTCTTCGATGCTTCGATGAGTACCGCGAGCGCCGTACTGGGCCTGCTCGCCGTGTTCGTGCTGACTGCCGGGACCGGCTACTTCGTCGCCCAGGAGTTCGCCTACGTCACCGCCGACCGGCTCGCCCTCTCCCGCGAGGCCGAGGCCGGGAACAAGCAGGCCGCGCGCGCCCTGCGGGTGCTTGAGCAGTTGTCCTTCATGCTGTCCGGCGCGCAGCTGGGCATCACCGTGACCGGACTGGTCGTCGGCTTCATCGCCGAGCCCTCCGTCTCGGCGCTGCTCGAACCGGCCCTGACCGGCATCGGGATTCCCGAGGGCGCCGTCGGTGGCATCTCCGTCGTGCTCGCCTTCGTGGGTGCCACGGTGGTCCAGATGGTGCTGGGCGAGCTGGCCCCGAAGAACCTCGCGATCGCCGTGCCGGAGCGGCTGGCGAAGGCCCTGGCCCCGTCCACGCTCGCGTACCTCAAGGTCGTCGGTCCTCTCGTGCACGTCTTCGACGGGGCGGCCAACCGCCTGCTGCGCAGGGTCGGCATCGAACCGGTCGAGGAGCTCCACCACGGCGCCACCCTGGAGGAGCTCGGTCATCTGATCGGCGAGTCCCACGGGCAGGGCGAGCTGCCCAAGGGCACCGCCGTGCTGCTGGACCACGCCCTGCAGTTCTCCGAGCGCACCCTGGACGAGGTGATGGTGCCGCGCGCCGATGCCGTCTTCGTCCGTACGGATGCCAGTACCAGCGAAGTCGTCGAACTGATCGGCAGGTACGGCCACTCCAACTATCCCGTCCTCGGCGACCGCCCCGATGACGTCACCGGCGTCCTGGGCGTACGCGAGCTGATGCGGTTGCCCACCGAGAGGTTCGGCTCCACCGCCGGCGCTCTCGCCCGGCGTCCGCTGCTCCTCCCGGACACTCTGCCCCTGCCGAAGGCTGTCGAGGCGATGCGGCAGCGGGACGACGAGTTCGCCGTCGTCCTGGACGAGCACGGCGGCGTGGCAGGTGTGGTCACCTACGAGGACATCGCCGAGGAACTGGTCGGGGACATCGCCGACGAGTCCGACGCCGTCACCGAACTCGCCGTCACCGACGCCGGCGGCTGGCGGGTGGACGCCGGACGGCGTCTGGACGAGGTCGCCGAGGCCACCGGCATCGCACTGCCCGCGGAGGACGGCTACGACACCGTGGCCGGCCTGATCGTGAACCGCCTGGGCCGCTTCCCCACCGTCGGCGACCGTCTCACCGTCGAGCTGCCCGGCGGGGGCGGCGTGACGATCGACGTTCTCACCCTGGACCGGCACGTGCCCGAACAGATCCGCATGGAACAGCTGCCCGCGGAGTCCCGTGAGGAGGGGCAGGCATGAGTTTCCCGATGGCGCTCTTCGTCACCGTGCTGCTGCTGATCGGCAGCGGCTTCTTCGTCGCGGCCGAATTCGCCCTGGTCGCGGCCAAACGCCACCGCGTGGAGAAGGCAGTGGCTCAGGGGCAGCGCGGAGCGAAGGCCGCGCTCGCCGGTATGCGTGAACTGTCGCTGATGCTGGCCGGTGCCCAGCTCGGCATCACCATCTGCACGCTGGGCCTCGGCTCGGTGTCCAAGCCGGCGATCTCGCACGAACTCGACCCGCTGCTGCACGACCTGGGGCTGCCCAGCGCACTCAGTTACGGCGTCGCGTTCGCCGTGGCGATGATCGTGGTGGTGTTCCTGCACATGGTGGTCGGCGAGATGGCCCCGAAGTCGTGGGCGATCGCCCACCCCGAGCGCTCGGCGATGCTGCTCTCCCCTCCCTTCCGGGGCGTGGTGAAGGTGGTACGGCCGCTGATCGGGGTGCTGAACCGGATCAGCAACGCTCTGGTACGACTGTGCCGGGTCACCCCACGCGACGAGCTGACCTCGGTGCACAACCGGGATCAGCTCACCCACCTGGTCGCGGAGTCGGAACGGCTGGGCCTGATCAGCGGGGCCGACTCGCAGTTGCTCACCCGTTCACTGACCGAGCCGCAGACCCCGGTGGGCGATCTCCAGGTACCGACCGCGGCGATCACTTCGGTCGACGGCGCGGCGGACATCGAGGAGATCCTGCGCGTCGCGTCCGACAGCGACCGCACCCGTCTGCTGGTCCGAGACGGCGACACCGTCCTCGGCTCCGTCCACGCCCGCGACGCCTTGGTGGCCCGCGCCCAGGGCCGCGCCGCCGCCGCCCGCGATCTGGCACGGCCGATTCCCGAACTGGGTGCGGATGCCACGATCGCAGACGCGATCGATCTCCTGCGGCGGCGCCGTGCCTCTTTGACGGTCGTCGTCGACGAGGACGGCCGTATGACGGGCATGGTGAGTCTGGACGACCTGCTGGCCCGTTTCTTGCAGCCGCACGCGACCTGACCGGCCGTCGCCGACTGAGCCGTGGGTGACGGGTGACGGGCAACGGGCAGCGTGCTCATTCGGCAGTACGGCCTGCTGAGGCTCTGACGACTTCAACGGCGCTGCCCGTCAACGCAGTTGGCGAATGTGAAGGAAATCCTCACTTTCCCCTCACCCGGTACTGAATCGTCCCTTACTCCGATACGCCATCATCTTCGCCAGCAGTGCCGGACCGTCGGCACTGCTGAGGGAGAGGACCCGGACAACGGAAGCGCGTGACCTCACCAGCAGGGAGGATTCATGACAGCAGGCTTTGCTGTGGAGCGGCACGTCGCTGTGCACACAGGTGACAGCCGTCGTCGGCGGCGGACACCCTGGCTCGCCCTCGTGGCCTGCGCCTACGCCGTCGTCCAGCTCGTGCTGGTCGTACCACGTACCGGCCACGCGCTCGGCTGGGACGAATCCGTCTACGTCTCCCAGTTCGATCCGCGCACCCCGGCCGCCTACTTCAGTGCCCCACGCTCGCGGGGCCTCAGCTACCTGACCGCACCGGTCGTGGCTCTCACCGATTCGGTCCTCGCCCTTCGCCTGACCCTGGTCGTGTTGTCCACCGCGGCCCTCTACTGCGCCTACCGCACCTGGCGGCCCCTGCTGGGAGACGCCACCGCCGCCCTGGCCGCGCTGCTCTTCGCCGGACTGTGGAGTGCCCAACTCGCAGGCTCCCAGGCCATGCCCAACCTGTGGGTCGCCCTCGGGGCCGTAGCGGTCGTCGGCTGGTTCCTGCGCTCCCCCGGCGAACCCCGCGCCCGCTGGTGGCTCGCGGCGATCCTTCTCGGCGTCACCCTGGTCCGTCTGCCCGACGCCGGCTGGCTGGCTCTGCCTCTGCTGGTCACCGCCGTGTGCTTCCGGCCGCGTCGGCATACCGTGCCGTACCTGCTCGGTGGCCTGGTACTCGGTGCCACCCCATGGGTCGCCGAGGCCTATCTGCGCTTCGGAGGTGTCACCGAGCGACTGCACCGGTCAAGTGCCACCGAGGGCGGCATGTCCTGGCACATCAACACCGCCAACGCATGGCACAGTCTCAACGGCCCCCAGCTGTGCCGCCCCTGCCACATCCCGCTGTCCCACCCCGAACTCACCGTGTGGTGGCTCGCGTCACCCCTCCTCGCAGCCGTCGCGCTCCTGGTCGCCGCGCACGACCGGAGGACCCGCCCCCTCACGCTCACCACCCTGCCCCTGCTCTGCGCCGTCGCGCTCTCCTTCCCGTACCTCTTCCTGCTCACCTACTCGGCCCCGCGGTTCCTGCTGCCCGTCTATGCCCTGTTGAGCCTGCCTCTTGCCGCGCTCGCCGCCCGCGTCCTCGCCACCGGTCGCCGTACGAGGCCCGTCATGGCCGTGGTCGTCCTGGTCGTCGGTCTGCAACTCGCCGGGCAGGCAGTGCTGTTGCCCGGAATCAGTGCGCGGGTGGCCTTGGTCTCCGAGCGCTATCGGACGGCTGCACACACCCTGAACTCCCTCGGACTGCGGCCGCCGTGCCTGATCACCGGCCCGAGCGCACTTCCCGTGGCCTACGCCGCGGGCTGTGCATCCGCCGAACTGCACGGGAACAACCGCTCGCTCACGCGTGCGGCACTGCTCGACCGCGCCGACCAAATGCCCTTCGCCGTACTCGTGCCCCGAGAACACCACCGGCCCCGGTACGCACACCACTGGATCCGGCACCGACTGCCGGGCACGCACTGGACCGCGTACACCCCGCGGTGAAGGGTCTTCGGGCCGCACCGCCGTGAGTCACGGGCGAGCGTGCCGCCCTCACCCCGGAGGCAGGCTGATGTCGAACCGCGCGCCGGTTCTGTGCCCGGGGTCGTGGGTCACGTCGCCGCCGGCGGAGCGGGCGAGGCGTCGGGCCAGAGCCAGCCCCAGGCCCGCCCCGTCGTGTCCGTCGCCGGGGTCGGCACGACGGCCGGGTTCGAAGAGCCACCCGGCGAACAGTGGGGGTACGCCGGGTCCGTCGTCGGTGACCTGGACCCGTACCCCGTCGGGTGTGCGGTGGGCGCGGACCTCGACCTGTGACTTCGCGTAACGGCAGGCGTTGGTGAGGAGCGGGCTGACGATGCGTTCGAGGAGGGCCGGTGGGATTCCGGCCACCAGAGGCGGTCCGTCGGCGGTGACCGTCAGGTGGAGCGGCGCGACCAAGCTTTCGGTGAGGCGTTTCAGTGTGGGTACGACCTCGGCTGTGCCCGGAGCGGTGAGCGTGCCACCGCGGGCGTCGTCCAGGAGGGTGTCGCAGATGGCACGCATGGAGTCGGCGGCATCGGCGATGATCCGGTGGGTGGTCCGAGTCTGGTCTGCGGTACGGGGGCGGGTGTGCCACCAGTCGAGTTCGGCGATGATCCGGCTCAGGGGCGTACGCAGCTCGTGCGAGAGTTCCCCGGTGAGCCGGCGCTCGTGGCGCAGGAGTGTGCGGATGCGGTCGAGCATGGCGTCCAGGGACGTACCGAGGGCGGTGAGTTCGGCCGGGTGGTGGCGGCTGCCGAAGCGTTCTTCGGAGGCGACGGCGCTCCACTGGGTGGCCTGGTCGGTCATCGTGCGGACGGGGCGCAGCGCACGGCCCACCGCCAGCCGTGTCAGGGCGTACGTGCAGACGAGCATCACGGCGTCCAGGGCGAGGGATCCCAGGAGCAGGGTGTCGGCCGAACTGCGGTAGGGGGCAAGACTGAGCGCGGTGACGACCGTCGCTCTGCTGCTGTTCTTGGACGTGGACGTGGACTTGGGCGTGGGTACGGGCTGGGAACACAGTCGCAGGGGGCCGTGGAACTCTGTCGTGACGCACCGCCGGCCGCCGCGATCGACGAGTGCGCCGGCGATACGGGTCAACCGTCCGGCGGCCGGTGGCTTTTCCAGCAGGTGCCGGTCGGCGTAGATCCACACGTTCGTGTCGAGGACGTCGTCGTGAGGGGTCTCCAGGACGCGTACCGTCGCCCCGCCGGTGTCGACGGTCGTCGCGACGGCGGCGGCGCGGGTGCGCAGTTCGTCGTCCGCCTGCTGCTGGAGGTGGTGCCGGGCCACGGCGTTGAAGGCGACGGTGAGGACCAGCATCAGCAGGGCGGCCGTGGTGAGGGCCACGAGCGCGAGCCGGCCGCGCAGCGTGCGGGGTGTCAGCCGGTGGCGGATGCCGCTCATGACAGGCGGTGGCCGACACCGCGGGCCGTACGGATCGTGTGGGCACTGCCCGCTTCTCGCAGCTTGCGGCGCAGTCGGGTCAGGTACTGGTCGAGGGTGTTGTCGTGGACCTGGGCGCCCTCGGGCCAGCCGGCCCGGACCAGCTCACGGCGGCGTACGATTCCGCCGGTGGCCGCCATGAGAGCGGCCAGGAGTCGGAACTCGGTCGGTGTCAGATCGACCGGCGTGTCCCGGATGCTGACGACGTGTCGGACGGCGTCCAGTACCAGGTCTCCGGCACTGACTGGGGACAGCGGCGCGGTCCGTTTGAGGGCGGCCCGCAGCCGGGCGGCGAGTTCGGCCAGATGGAACGGCTTGGGCAGGTAGTCGTCGCCTCCGGCCGAGAACCCGGACAGCCGGTCGGTGAGCCGGTGATGGGCGGTCAGAAAGATGACCGGGGCGGAGAAGCCGTTCGCGCGCATGGCCTGGCACACATCGCGCCCGTCGGCGTCGGGCAGCCCGATGTCGAGCACGGCGGCGGACAGGCCCGTGCCTGTGACGGCCAGCCGCAGGGCGGTGGCGCCGTCCGGCGCGGGCACGGGGTCGAAGTCCTCGTCGCGCAGCCCGCGCATCAGCACGTCACGCAGACCGTGATCGTCCTCCACGACCAGGATCGTCCGGCGCACGGTGCTCCTTCCGCTCGTGTTCTGGGCCCTTCCGCTCGTGTTCTGGGCCCGTCCGTTCTCGTGCCGTGTGCGTCTCTTCTCGTGCCGTGTGCGTCCGTTCTCGTGCCGTGTGCGTCCGTTCTCGTGCCGTGTGTGGACGGGTTGGCGCCGGACCTGTCTCCGCTGTCGTCCCACGCTGCGGGTTCAGGCATGGCGTGCCGGGAGCAGGCTGGCGGAGTCGCACGCGAGATGCGACGCACAGGCACACCCCCAGCCAGCCGAGGGCGAACAGCCATCCCCCGACGACATCGGTGAACCAGTGCACGCCGAGGTAGACACGGGTCAGCCCGACCAACGCGCCCCATACACCGACGACCAGGACGAGCGGTGTGCCACCGCGTGGGCCGCGCATCCGGACAGCGATGATCAGCAGTCCCGCGGTGAGGGCCGCGGTGGTGGTGTGCCCGGACGGGAACGACCATCCCGAGGCATGCGTCTGCCAGTCGGTCAGGGGCGGTCGTGGCCGGGCGACGAGTGACATCACCATGTACCGCAGCGACTGGCCGACCCCCAGACAGGCCAGACAGAGCGCGACGGCGAGGGTGCGCTGCCGGAGTGTGCGTCCCGCGATGATGCCGGCCAGTACGGCCAGTGCGTACGCGATGACACCCGTCCCGGTGGCGGTCAGCCCGCGGGCGAACGCCACCGCCATGTCCGGCCGGTGGCCCACGGACCAGGCGAGAAGGCCCCTGTCCGGGGACAGCGGCACGCCGTCGTGGCCCACCACGACCATGGACAGCACGCCGAACGCCGTCCACGCCCCGAGGGCACAACTGCCGGCGACTCCGGCAGCGGTCGGTCCGGCGCCGATCGGTCCGGCGACCGCGCCGGGCTTCACGGCGCCACCAGCAGCGGACGCAGACGCGTAGCCGTGAGCCGCAGGGCCAGGGCCCCCAGATGCCCGCGCAGTACGGACATGACGACCAGCCCGGTCAGGGCGCCCACCACGACCCCGGCCGCCACGTCGTGCGGATAGTGCGCGCCGACCCAGACCCGTGAGACCGCCATCGCAGCGGCGGCCACAGCGGCGACCGCGCCGAGCCGACGGGAGACGAACATCAGGGCGACGGCCGCCGCGGCGGCGACGGCCGCGTGATTGCTGGGGAAGGACCAGTCGCCGGGCGCCGGACACGCCTCCAGCGTGGTCACCCGCAGGCTCCGGCAGGGCCGGTCCTCGCGCACCACCAGCTTCAGCACCGTATCGACTCCGAAGGCGACGGCCACGACGACCGGCACGGCGAGTGCCGTCACCGACGCGGCGGCGTCCGCCCGCCGGGCGAGCCACCAGCCGATGGTCATGAGCACCACGAACAGGGCGAGCCCGTACGTCGACCACGCCGATACCGTGTCGTTCAGCCATGCGGGAGCGTGCCGGGCGAGACCCACCACGTCGAGGTAGGCCCGGCCGTCGACCGGCGACCCGTCGAAGGCGAGGATCATCCGCGGGCCTCCTTCGTCTTCGAGGCCCGCCGTGAGCGGTACACCTCGGAGGCCAGCGGGATCAGCGACAGAGCCACGAGCAGCGCGACCATGGGCAGCAGATACCGGTCCACGTTCGGTACGGAGGAGCCCAGGGCGTATCCCGCCAGCGTGAGACCCAGGCTCCACACCAGGCCGCCGGCCACCTGCCAGACGGTGAAGGTCCGCACCGGCACACGCAGGGCGCCCGCCATCGGGTTCAGGACCGTGCGCACCACGGGCACGAAGCGGGCCAGGACGATCGCCTTCGCGTACCCGTAGCGCTCCAGCAGTTCCTCCGCTCGCTCCGCGCCCTGGCGCAGGCGGGCCGAGCGGCTGCGGGCGAGCAGGGCGCCACCCGCTCTGCGGCCCAGGAGATAGCCGCACTGCGAGCCCGCCAGCGCCCCCACCGCCGCGGCGACCAGGAGCGGGGCGAGGGACAGCTTCAGACCGCGGTCGGCGCCGCCGGTGCACAGCAGACCTGCCGTGAACAGCAGTGAGTCGCCCGGAAGGAAGAAGCCGATCAGCAGTCCGGTCTCGGCGAACAGCACCACACCCACCCCGAGCACGCCGAACGCGGAGAGCAGGGAACGGGCATCCAGCACATTGACGGCAAGCTGCGACGATGGATACATGGCTGTGGTCAGCATCGAGAGCGCCCTTCCTTTTCCCGGCCGGCGGACATGGCGGGGCAGCGACAACCGGCGATCGACTACAATCCAGTAGACGGTCTATTGCACTGTAGACGATCGCGAAGTGAGGAACGTTCCCATGACCGACGCGAGGGACGAGAGGCGACCTGCCGGCGAGCTCGAAGCCGCCGTCATGGGCGTGCTGTGGGCTGCGGGGATCCCGCTCACACCCGGCGGCGTACAGAGCGGACTCGGTTCCGAACTGGCCCGTACGACGGTGACGACGACGTTGACGCGGTTGCACGAGAAGGGTGTCGTCAGCCGTGCACGACAGGGCCGCGGCTATGCCTACAGCCCCGTACAGGACGCACCCGGCCTGACCGCGCGGCGCATGCACTCCGAACTCGACCGGGACACCGACCGGGAGACGGTCCTCGCCCGCTTCGTCGCCCAGCTCGCTCCCGGCGACGAGGAGCACCTGCGCCGGCTACTGGAGGGCGACGCGCGATGACCGCCCTGCTGCTCGTGCCGCTGGTCCTTCCCTTCCTCGCACCGATGGCGGCCCGCAGAACCCTCGACCGTCTCGTACCCGCCACCGCGCTGTGGGTGCTCACCGCCTCGGCCCTCGCGCTGGCCGGAGTCTGCGTCGCCGCTCTCGGTTCCCTGGTCCTGATCGGCCTGCTCAAGTTCCCTGTCTTCGCGGCCCTCGGGGAACTCGTCCATCCCCTGCGAAGCCCCTCGGACCTCCTCGTCCTGCCCGCTGCCGCGGCGGCCACCGGAGTGCTGGCCCTCAGTGCCTGGACCGTCGTGTGCTCCGCCCTGCGGCAGACCCGTGACTTCCGTACCGCCCGGCGGCAGGCGGACAGCCGCCCCGCCGCCGGTGACCTGTGCGTCGTCGACTCGCCCCACCCGGACGCGTACGCCCTTCCCGGACGGCCCCACCGCATCGTCGTCACGACCGCGATGCTGCGCAGCCTGGGACCTGCCGAGCGTGAAGCCCTGTTCGCCCACGAGCGGGCTCACAACCGGGCCGGCCACCACTACCATCTGGCCGTCGCCGAACTCGCCGCCCACTGTCATCCGGCCCTGCGCGCGGTCCGCGACGCCATCCGGCTTGCCGCCGAGCGGGCCGCCGACGAGAGCGCCGCCGGCGTCGTCGGTGACCGTCATCTGATGGCGACGGCCATCGCGCGCGCCGCCCTCGCGGGCCACGACTCGCAGTCCGCCCGCCCGGATTTCGCGCCCGCGGCGACGACCGGGCCGGTTCCGCGACGCGTCACCGCCCTGCTCCAACCCGTCGCCGTGCGCTCACGGGCCGCGCGCTGGACCGCGTTCCTTCTGGTCGCCTGTACGGTCCTGTCCGTCGCCGCCGGGGCGGTCGGTGTCGTCGACTTTCACCACGAGGTCGAGGTCGCGCAGGGCGAGGAAAGCCCGTAACCGGCTCGGGTGACCCCGGCAGCCCTGGTCCGGGCGCGGCACCGGCGTCGGCGTCGGCGTCTGTAGGAAGCGGCCGACCCACGGGACGGCCGATGGGGGTCAGGGTCGCACTGTGGGCGCGGAGTCGTGCTTGCCGCGGGTGACGATGCGGTTCGCGGCGGTTTTCTGCAGCAGCCCGTACGCGAGGACCGGTAGCAGCAGGTGTGGTTTGTCGGGCAGGGACGTGGTGATCAGGACGGCGCTCGCGCTGCTGTTGTTCATGCCGCAGGCGAGCGTCAGTGACGAGGCGGCACTCGCTTCGAGCCGCAGGACACGTGCTGCGGTACGGCCGAGGGCGAAGGAGAGCAGACAGACCAGCGCCGCCACCGCCGCAGCGGCGACGAACAGCAGAGGGCGCGGCCGGGCCAGCGCGGAGCCGAGAGCCCCGCTGGCGTTCACGTAGGTCAGCAGCAGCGAGCCGGTCATGGCCACGGGCGCCACCGTCGACTGGAGGCGGGAAAGCCACCGCGCGGGCAGGGCCAGCGCCCCCAGAAGACCTCCCGAGCAGGGCAGGACCACGGAGGTCAGACCGAAGCCGCCCTCGATCAGGCGGCCGGTGCCGGCGAGGGTGTGTGCGTAGCCGCCGCTGAGCAGAGGTGCCAGGGCCTGCAGGAGGAAGGGGGTGGTGAGCGGGCTGAGGAGGGTGGAGGCCAGCACGAGGCCGACCATCGTCGGCTGGTCGCCGTCGCCCTTGTCCGTCCACACGGTGGCCCCCGCGGCGACGGGCATCGCCACGATGAGGATCATCGCCGTGAGCAGTCCGCTGCCGCCGTCGGTATCGGGCGTTCGCCTCAGCAGGAAAGCGACGAACGGCACGACCGCCAGCGGGATCGCGAGGTGCAGCACGAGCCCGGCGAGCAGGGCTGTCGGACGCCGCAGCAGACGGCCGAGCGCGCGGACGGGGACCTGCAGCCCGGCCGAGAACAACACCAGGGACAGCAGGAACGGCGGGACGATCAGTGTCAGGTGCGTCGGCGGTAAGGCGCGGGGGCCACGCAGCCATAGGCCAGGACCGGGCAGGAACAGAGCGAGGGCGTAGGCGAGGACGACGGCGCGTCCGAGCCGGTGGCGCAGCCAGGACGCCGCTTGGGTGTGCATGCGTCCATCGTCATCAGGCCGGATCCGGCAGGTCGCGGAAGCCGCGCGGCAGTCAGGATGTGTTCAGGTAACCGCTGGCAGCGTCTCGCCCATGACGTACGAACTGTCCAACACACCCGAAGCCGAACCGGGCGGGAGTCCTCTCTCCAGCCCCTCCCATCGACTGCGCTGGAACAAGGTCCCCGAGGTCACCGCCTACTTCTGGATCATCAAAGTCCTGTGCACCACCGTCGGCGAGACCGCGGCCGACCTCCTCAACGAGAAGGCCGGTCTGGGCCTGACCGGTGTGTCCCTGCTCATGAGCGCGCTGCTCGCGGCCGTCCTGGTCATCCAGTTCCGCACGACCGGGTACCGAGCGGGCGTGTACTGGCTCGCCGTCGCCTTGATCAGCGTGGTCGGCACCCTGATCAGCGACAACCTCACCGACAACATGGGCGTACCGCTGGAGACGAGCACCGCGGTGTTCGCGATCCTCCTCGCGGTCGTCTTCGCCGTCTGGTACCGGCGCGAGCGGACCCTGTCGATCCACAGCATCGACACCCCGAGCCGTGAGTCGTTCTACTGGCTGGCGGTCCTGTTCACCTTCGCCCTGGGCACGGCGGCCGGCGACCTCGTCTCCGAGCGGATGAACCTCGGCTACTGGCTCGCGGCTGTCCTGTTCGCCCTGGCCATCGGCGCCGTGGCGGTCGCGCACTTCACGCTGGGACTGAACGCGGTGTGGAGCTTCTGGATCGCCTACATCCTCACCCGCCCCCTCGGGGCCTCGATCGGCGACTACCTCTCCCAGCCGACCGGAGACGGCGGAGTCGGCCTGGGCACGGTCGTCACCAGCGCGCTGTTCCTCACGGTCATCCTCGGCCTGGTGGTCTACCTGGCGGTGACACGCAAGGACGTCACGGAACGGCCGGGGGCCGCGCGGCGGGCGATCTGAGCGGCGCTCCGCTGTACAGCTACTCGCTTCTACGGGCGCGTGAGTGTGGTGAGTGCCTCGCTCAGCCGGTCGAGCGCGGCACTCACCCATGGCAGGTCCTCGGGCGAGTCGGCCTCCAAGGTCGCCAGACGCTCGCCGGGCGTGGTCCCGTACAGGAGGCTGGTGGCCAGTCGGAGGGTCAAGGCGGTTTCGGAGTCGCCGAACGCGCTGCCGGGCAAGGTGGCGATGCCATGGTGGTCGAGGAGTGCGGTGGCGAGGCCGGTGCTGGTGGTGATGCCTTGCCGGCCGAGTTCGGCGCGAGCGGGCGCGAAGTCGGGGTAGAGGTAGAAGCCGGCCTGGGGCGGGCGGCAACCGGCGCCGACGGCCGTGACGCGCTGATACACCGCAGCCGCGACGCGGGCATGCACATGTCGTGAGGCGGCGATATGGGCGGTGACCTCCGGAAGGTCGGCCAGGGCGTGGGCGGCCACCCTCTGCATCGGGGTGGCCAGGCTGGACCAGACCTCGCTGGCGATGCCGGTCAGTTCGCCGTGCAGCCTGCGCCCCCAAGGGCTGTCGGGGGTACGCGCGAAGCCGATCCGCCACCCGCCCAGGGCGAGGGACTTGCTCAGGCCGGTGGTCACGACGGTGCGGTCGGGCAGGCGCCGGACAGGGCTGGGCGCGGTGCCCTGATGGCAGAGCTCGGCGTAGATCTCGTCGCTGACGACGGCCAGGCCGTGGCGTTCGGCAATGGCGCAGACCTCGTCCACCTGCTCCGCCGACGCCACGGTGCCCGTGGGGTTGTCCGGCACGGTGAGCACCAGCACACCTGGCTCGGCACCGTCGGCGACGGCCTGCTTGAGGGCTTCTTCGAGCAGTGCAGGGTCTGGGATGCCACCGGCTTCCGCGGGGACGGCCACGGGGATGACCCGACGGCCGAGGAGCGCGGCCTGGGCGGCGTAGGAGACCCAGGACGGGCAGGGCAGCACCACGTCTCCGCCGATGGCGGCAAGCAAGGCGAAGATCAGGGGCTTGCTGCCGGGGGCGAAGAGAATCTGCTCCGGCCGCGTGGGCAGGCTGCGGCGTTCGAACCAGCCTGCCGCGGCCTCGCGGGCCTCGGCCGTCCCGGCGACCGGGCTGTAGTGGTTGTGGTGTGCCGAGCCGGCGAGCACCTCGGCCAGGCCGGGGGGAATCGGCAGCCCGGCTTCGCCGAAGCCCAGGTGCAGGACCTCGTGCCCGGCTTGTCGGCGGGCATGGACGGCCTCATCGATGGCGAGTGTGGCGGAGTGGGTGGTCACAGTGATGCTCCTGGAGGGGGCGGGGCCCGAGACGTCGACGGGATGCCGGGATCACTTCCACACTGCCGCAGCGATAGCGTTGGATAAAGCGCGAGTATGTGGCCCTCACTTTAAGGAGTCCTGATGCTGGATCTGCGTCGGCTGGAGATCCTTCACCGCTTCGCCGCGCGGGGCACCATCACCGCGACGGCCGCCGAACTGGGTTACTCGCCTTCCGCCATCTCCCAGCAACTGGCCGCACTGGAACGCGAAGCGGGGGTGGCACTGCTGGAACGCACCGCACAGCGCGCCAACCTGACCGACGCGGGACGCGAACTCGCCGAGCACGCCGGACGGATCCTCGCCGCCACGGAAGCCGCCGCGAGCCGAATGCGGGTCCGGGCCGGGACCGTGGCGGGCCGGGTGGCGCTCAGTTGCATTCCCGGGCTGGCCCCCGTCCTGGCTCCCCACCTCGCCACGCTGCAACGCGACCATCCCGAGTTGAGCATCGTGGCCCACGAGACGGGCGCTCCCACGGCGGCCGCCGCGGTTCTGGATCGTAGCTACGACCTCGCCGTGATCGACCACTGGGCAGCCGAACCCCCGGCCCAGGTCTCCGGTCTGGTGGCGCACCACCTGCACAGGGAGGAGATCGTGGTGGCCGTCCCCGTCGGCCACGACCTCGCGGAACGGCCCGGCCCTGTCACCGCCGCCCGTCTGCGCGATGCCGTACGTGAAGAGACGTGGCTGTGCGCACCACCCGGTCGTCTGTCCCGGCTGGCAGGGGACGAACGGCTGGCCGCGGCCGACGCCTCGCCCCTGCGCCGTTGGGAGTTCGAGGGCCTCCACGTGCAGGCCGCCGTGGTGGCCACCGGTACCGGCCTCGCCCTCCTGCCCGCCGAACTGGCCGCCGAGCACGCCACCATCACGGCCCTGCCGCTTTCCCCACGCATGCACCGCACCATCCAGGCCCTCACCCGCCGCACCGCGAGCGAGGACCCCGCCATCAACGCCTGCCTGCGTGCTGCCCGGGTTGCCCTTGACGGCCGCTGACTGGGCAGGCGGAGGCATCAGGCGCCGCAGCAGCGCCCTGCACGACCCGGTGCTCGCTGCTCGACATCTGTTCGCCCAGAGGTCTCGGCCCGACAGCCGTTCACGGCGGGGGCTGGTCAGTTCACCGTACGCAGCACCAGCCGCACAACCGCCATGATCCCTCGCCAGACCCAACCGAGCAGTCCTCCCGCCACAGCGAGATCGACTGCGTCCGCAGCAGCGTCCATCCGGTCCGACCTGGATCGGCACTGCGAGCAGTCACGGGGCCAACTGCGCTTTCGGGCACCGCACTTCTTGCACGTCGCCATAACCTCGTTCTCTCCTACCGCCGCATCCGATCCGCGTCGCTAGCCTCCCTGACCGGGGCGGGAACCCACATCACCCCGGAGAAGGACCTGCTCATGCACCCAGGGGTATATCTGGAGCGTGCTGGATCACCGGGTGCGCGTGCCACGAGAACGAGCGCGTCCGGCTGCATCCTTCAAGCTGAGTACACATATCGGCGGCGTAGGACTCAGATTGAGGAGCCAACCGCCGGCGCCGCGACAGCCAAGGCGGCCGACACACGCGGTTCGACGCGACGATCTACCGTCGCGTCGACGAAGTCGAGCAGACCATCGACCGGCTGACCGGGGCCCGTTCCGTCGATCACGGACCATACTGGCCGACGTGCCCTTATCCCTGCACCACATAGTCATCGACGCCCATGACCTGCCCGCCCTGGCCCGGTTCTGGTCTGCGGTACTGGGCTGGCGGATCCTGTCCGAACGGGAGCGGGAGGTCGTGATCGGGCCGGACGAGAACGCGCCGGTGGGTATCTGCTTCATGCCGGTGACTGACCGCAAGGTCGCCAAGAACCGGCTGCACCTTGATCTGACATCTGCCGCAGAAACCCCTCAGCGCGATGCGCGCGGCGCCGAAATCGGTTCGAGCAGGCGGCGCGGGGTGTTGATCGCGGTGGACACCGGATCCTGAACGGAGTCCGACGGCTGGAATCCGGGGCCGGTCTCCAGCCGGATCTCCGGAACCGGCACGACCGAACCGCACTCCTGGCAGCGCCCCTCGGGATCGATGAGGCCCCCGTCCTGGTCGTGGCGGAGGACACGCTTCGGTCCGTCGGGGGAGTAAAAGGCCTCGCCCCAGTTCATCAGAGAGTGCACCACCGGCCACAGGGCGATGCCCTTGGCGGTCAGCCGGTACTCGACGCCGCCCGCGCTGCCGTCGTCACGTGTCAGTACGCCCTCCTGCACCAGGGACTTGAGTCGCGAGGTCAGGACGGCGCGCGGGATCCCGAGCTGCGTGGCGAAGTCCCCGAACCGGCGCACCCCGTAGAACGCGTCTCGGACGATCAACAGTGTCCAGCGCTCTCCGACGACCTCCAGTGTTCGCGCCAGCGGGCAGTTCCGGTCCGCGTAGGTGTTGGGGAGCGTCATGCGCCGATTCTAACAGAGCTAGTTCACTCACTGAACCGGTGCGTGCTACGGTGACGAGGAGAGCAGTTCAGTCAGTGAACTGCCTACATCGTCCAGCTTGAGGAGAGCGGCCCCATGTACCAATTCCTGGTTTCCTTCACCGTCCAGCCGGAGCACCGCGACGACTTCGTCGAAGCGGCGGCGCGGACCGCGCGCGACTCCCTCGCGAACGAGCCCGGCTCACACCGGTTCGAAGTCATCGCCGACGAGGAGAACCCCGACGTCTTCTATCTGAACGAGGTCTACGCGGACGTAGATGCTTTCAACGCCCACGCCGGTGGTCCCTACTTCGCGGCGTTCTTCACGGAGGCCAGTACGTACGCCGAAGGCCCGACGTGGCTCATGAAGGGCAACCTCGTCGGCGACAAGGCTGCCGCCTGAGCAGATCGCCTGGCCAGGTCGACTCCCAGCCCGATCGACTCCCGGCCCGATCGACTCCCGACCGGGTCCGTCCGCCCACCCCCTTCGAACCAGGAGGTTCACCATGTCGTCCGTACTCGTCACCGGCGCGTCCAGAGGTATCGGCCGGGCTGTCGCCGTCGAACTCGCCGACCGCGGCCACCGAGTGGTCGCCACCGCACGCCGTCCGGAACAACTGGCAGACCTCCCCGTAGATCGACGGCTGCACCTCGACGTCACGGATCAGGAAAGCGTCGACCAGGCCATGAGGGACGCCGGCGACATCGACGTACTGATCAGCAACGCAGGGGACACCGTGCGCGCACCCCTGGAGAGCGTGCCGCTCGCAGAGGTCGAGCGGCTCTTCCAGCTCAACACCCTGGGGGCGTTGCGGGTGGTGCAGGGCGTCCTTCCTGCGATGCGAGAAAAGGGAGCGGGCCGTCTCGTCTTCATCTCCAGCATCCAGGGGCGCCTGGTGCTGCCGATGATCGGCCCGTACGGAGCCAGTAAATGGGCGCTGGAGGCGCTCGCCGAGACGCTCGCCATCGAGACGGGTCACTTCGGTGTCAAGGTGAGTGTCATCCAGCCCGGGGCGGTCTCCTCCGGTGGCGCTGAACGCGCCAAGGTGTTCGTGAAGGAGAAGGACCCGTACGCTCCGCTGCTCGACATGCTCGGTGCCCTGCGCGGCGAGTCGGTCACTCCGGAAGACGTGGCCTCCGCAGTGGCCGACACCGTCGAACAGGACGAACCTCCCCTGCGCGTACCGGTCGGCGCAGCGGCCGAGCGCGTACTGGCGGCCCGCAAGCAGGCCCCGGAGAACAAGCCTTTCCTGGCGACTGAAATCAACTGGTAGCAGACGTCGGCGGCGAGTTCGGACAGTTCACCCACCGGCTGCGGCGGAAGAGCGCGAGGTACGGAGCCGGCGTGCCGGTGATTCCCCTGAGGAACTGGCCGCTCTTCTTGATGGCGATATGGAAACAGTCAGGGTTACTCCTCGCCCACCCGGCCGGCCAGAGCCCACAGCGCGAACCCGAAACAGCTGAACGCGGCCCCCAACGCACATACGGCACCCCAGCCGATCAGCGTGTAGAGGAAGGTCGCGGCGAGGGCCCCGGTGGCGCTGCCGATCGAGTAGAAGACCATGTATCCGCCGATCAATCGGGTGCCCGCGTCCGGGTGTTGCGCGTAGATCAGGGTCTGGTTGGTGACGTGGACCGCCTGCACGGCGAGGTCGAGCAGGATCACCCCGACGACCAGGGCCCAGAGCGAGTTCCGGGTGAAGGACAAAGGCACCCACGAGACGACGAGCAGCGCCAGGGCGATGCCGGTGGTCCGCCGGGAGAGTCCACGGTCGTTCAGGCGGCCCGCCGTCGTGGCAGCCAGCGCGCCGACGACACCGATCAGTCCCAGCGCGCCGATCGCGCTGTGGGACAGGACAAACGGGGCCTCGCTGAGGGGTAGCGCGATGCTGCTCCACAGAGTGCTGAACGCGGCGAAGATCAGCAGACCCAACAGAGCCCGGAGCCGCAGCAGTGGTTCCCGTGCGAACAGGGTGATCGTGGAGCGGAGCAGCTGCCCGTAGGGCAGGGGTGGCCGCCCAGCGTCAGTGTGGCGCGGCAGCGCTCGGTGCAGGACCAGCGCGAGCAGCGCGGTGAGCAATGCCGAGGCGAGGTAGACGGAGCGCCAGCCCGCGAGATCGGCCAGGAGACCGGATGCGGTGCGGGCGAGCAGGATCCCGATGACGACGCCGCCGGTGACCAGACCGACGACCCGTCCGCGCTCGGCGGGAGGGGCCAGCGATGCGGCGAAGGCCACCAAGGTCTGCGTGACGACCGCGAGAATTCCCACGGCGGCCATGCCCGCGAGCAGAACCGCTGACGCGTGGGCGGTGGCTACCACGGCCAGGGCCACCACGAGGAGCAGCAGTTGGGCTGCGATGAGCCGTCTGCGGTCGGCAACGTCACCCAGCGGCACGAGGAAGAAGAGTCCTAGCCCGTATCCGACCTGTGTGAGTGTGACCACGCTGCCGACGAGCCCCGGGCTCATGGCGAGGTCGTGGCCCATGGTCACCAGGAGCGGCTGGGAGAAGTAGACGTTGGCCACGGCGGCCCCGCTGGCGACGGCGAACAGTACGACGACACCACGGGACAGGACGAACGAGGATGGTTCCCCACTTCGGTCCGCGCTCCAGCCCCTGGTTCGTCGCGTCACAGCCTCGCCATTGCCGGGCATCAGCAACCCTCCACACATCTGGTTTCATATTGCTACCACTGGCGAAGGTAACTATTTTGGTAGCATGTTGCAACCGTCACGAGAGAGGAACGCCATGGTGACCAGAACACGCTTCGACGACAGCGACTGTCCCGTCGCCCGGTCGGTGGACGCGATCGGCGACTGGTGGTCCCTACTGATCGTGCGGGACGCCTTCGACGGAAGCCGGCGCTTCGGGGAGTTCCAGCGCAGCCTCGGCGTCGCGAAGAACATCCTTGCCACGCGACTGCGCACGCTGGCCGCCGGCGGTGTCCTCGAATCCGTCCCCGCCTCGGACGGGAGCGCCTACCGCGAGTACGTACTCACCCCGAAGGGCAAGGCCCTCTTCCCCGTCATCGTGGCACTGCGGCAGTGGGGCGAACAGAACTTCTTCGCACCCGGCGAACCTCACTCACAACTGGTCGACCGCCAGCAGGGGCAACGCCTGCGCCCACTGGAAGTACTGTCCGCGGACGGGCAGCGGCTGAATCCCGATGACACCACTGTTCATAAGGTCTCCGCCGAGTGATCTGAACGGAAGAGCAGGAGCTGGTGCGCTGCTGGAGGGGCAAGCCCCCCGAGTTTCACCATCGCCATCGCGCCATCGCCATCCGGCAGATTCCGCTTCGTCGGCCGTGCGGGCACGCGGGTGGTCGTCCAGCTTTCCTGGGCGAACCGGGCCCATCCACGAACGCTGGAAGCGCTGACGCCGAAGAGATCGCCCTTACCGCCGCCCGCCGCGCTTGCGGTAGAACTGCACGACCTCCAACATGGCCGTCCACACGACGAGCAGCGAAATGGCCAACCACAGGACATCGCTCCATGAGTCTCCCAGCCAGTAGTGGGAGAAGACAGCGGCGCCGCCGAAGCCGAGCACCGCCAGACCGAACCTCGCCCGACGGCGTGGCCACGGGGCACGCGACCGCCCGGTCGTCAAACGTTCATCCGACATGCCCAACTTCGTAACACGAAGGGACAGTTCGCGTACGAGACCCGTGTCGTCCAAGCGTGCGCCGACACCAAACCAGGTCCTGGCCACCCTGGACCGCAATCGGAACCGCCTCCGTACTCGCCGGGAACCGGTTCACCGTCCCCGGCGGCTCCCCGACGACCCAAGTCAGTCGGGCATGCACGGGAAATGGCGCCGCTTCCTCACCGAACCGGACGGCGCCGACGGGTCCGCCGCGCCGGGCGATGCCGTACGCGGGCAGTACGCCCACCGAGCACAGCACCTCCGGCCGCACCAAGGCCGACCCTCCTTTGCACGAGGGAACCAGGTCGCCGCTGTCCATCCCCTCCCCCGTCAAAGAAGGGGAGAAATCCGGCATGGCAGACCCCGTCCGCGTCCGGCGAGTGCCGGACACGTTCTACACCGCCCGGGTCCCGGACATCTGTCCAGCGAACGTCACCGCGCCCCTCGACGACGTCGACAACCAGTGTGACCGCGGCCTGGCTGCAGTGATGGCGTGCGGCCGGGTAGACCAGGTTCCCCATGACCTCACGCCAGTCATGCCAGTCACGGACGACGCGGCCGCAATCAGGGCCAGGCCCACGTCCCGACCCAAGCCCTGCCCTGCCCTGCCCTGCTACATGACAGACAGCAAGCCGCAGCCGCCAGAAGTGTGCGAGTTCTTCGTTCGGATGATTCAGGACTTCAGTCAGCACGTGGCCAGATCGTCGACACCAGTTCCTTCAGGCGCCGACGACAACGGTGCCCCTTCGCCCGTCCCCATCAGCACTCCCCCACCATGCCGTCCAGGAGCTCCTCGAATTCAGGGTGCCGATCGATGAAAACGATGCCGTGCGGCATGTGCCGGTAGGCGATGAAGCCGACCAGTACCGGTCCGATGCGCGCTTAATAACGGGCCCTGCCCTTGGCATCCTCGAAGCTGGGTACGGACATGTCGTTGACGGTGTTCAAGAGAGGTAGCCCTCGACTGTGCCCTCCGTGCGCACCTGCGCTTCCTCGGGGTCAGCACCGGACCCCTTCAGCGCGCGCCGCTGACGCAGCAGGTCCCAGCACTGGTCGAGTTCACGCTCCAGCGCCGTGAGTCGTTCGTCCTCCTCGTGGGCTCCCCCCGTGATGAAGGACAACCTAGCTCGCTGGATTGTTTCTGGCAACTCAGGATAGTATGGCTGGACCTCAGGCACACATCGGCACCTGGGAAGCGCACGGGTCCCACGTCTGCGGACCCACGGTGCTCCACGAAATACACGAACGCGGCGGCACTGGCACACAAGTGACCGCGGCATCACACCCCTGGAGTTGCATCATGTTGCGACGTACTTCCATACGTGTCGCGGTCGGCGGTGCCAGCATCGCCCTCGCGGCTGCCCTGGCCCCACTGGCGGCCGCCGAACCCGCCCAGCATCACACCCCTGCTGCCCCGAAACCGACCGTCGTCCTCGTCCACGGAGCTTGGAGCGACTCCTCCAGCTGGAACGGCGTCATCAAGCGACTTCACGCGGACGGGTACCCGGTGAACGCGGCCGCCCTGCCCCTTCGTGGCCTGTCGAGTGACTCCGCCTACGTCGCCGACTACCTCAAGTCGATACCCGGGCCCATCGTTCTCGTGGGTCATTCGTACGGCGGCTCGGTCATCACCAACGCCGCCCGCGGCAACACCAACGTCAAGGCCCTCGTCTACGTGGCCGCGTTCGCCCCGGACAAGGGGGAAACGTCCAACGATCTGGTGGCGAAGTTCCCCGGCTCGCACATCACTGACGACCCCAGCGCACCGGTACCGACCGCGCTCAACGCCGTGCCCTACACCCAGGCGGACGGCACCCAGGGCATCGACTTGTACATCAAGCCGGACCATTACCGGGACATGTTCCTGAACAAGTCGGTCAGTGATTCGGAGATAGCCGCACTGAGCGCAGAACAGCGGCCCGTGACCGGTCAGGCCATCGGCGAGCCGTCGGGCGAGCCTGCGTGGAAGACCATTCCGTCGTGGTACCTCGTGGCCAAGAACGACCACGCAATCCCGCCGGCCGCCGAGCGTTTCATGGCGAAGCGCGCGAACGCCCACACCATCGAAGTGGACGCTCCGCACGTGGTGGCGCTCACGAATCCGGGTGTGGTGACCGGGCTGGTCGAGCGAGCGGCCCAGTCGCGCTGATCCCACCTGAGGCGGCGGGCTTGGATTCTCCTCCCCCAGCAGGTTCTGACCTGAGGAATCTGCACCCCCAAGCCCGTCGCGGCCGTGGGTGTCCATTGCGGATGCCGGTACGCGGGGACGGACGGACCGTCAAGAGCACTCGCGGCCCGCTCGCGGGAAGGCTCAGCGCTCACGCCGCAGAAATGGAGCTTTGACCTCCCACAGAACCGTAGCCCGCCCGACGCATGCCTCGAAGGGACAACGTAGCGCCGCCAACATGCATCCGGCCGGACACGTCGAGATGTTCTTCTCATCCGGTGTCTTTATTCTGGACGGCGGAACCAGCCGGCAGGCGAATCGTCTTCTGCACTTGTTGCAAGGTGCCAAGATTCCCGTTGTTCCTGCCGCGTTGCACAATGACGCGGGCGTCGCCGGAGCGGCCATGGTCGCCCGGGCTTCTTGCGCATCTTCCTGAGCGCCGGCTCGTCACACGAAGCTCCTCGGAACGCGACCGCCGCGGCGTCGACGTCGAGTTGAGCAGTTACAGCGCTGACCCAGAGGGCAACGGGATAAGCGTGCCACCGCTTGGAATCGCTGCGCTGCTACGCGTACATCTGCACCTCAGAAGCAGGCGGATGCCCCGTTACATGTCAGTCGTCATAGAACGTGAGAAAGATGACATGTAACATCTATGCGGTCAGGGAGTAGGCAGCGCTCGCCTAGGAGGTCGGGATGCGCGTCTCACGGCAGCAAGCCGCAGCCAATCGTGAGCGGGTCCTGGACGTTGCCGCCGCCCTCTTCCGCGTGCATGGCTTCAACGGTGTGTCCATCGCCGACGTCATGAGGACATCCGGGCTGACGCATGGCGGTTTTTACGGCCAGTTCGACTCGAAGGAAGCTCTCATCGAGGAGTGCTGCTCTCGCGGTGTGCAGGACAGCGTCGCCGAGGTCCGTCGAGAACGGACCTCTCCCATCGGCCCGGCCGCTCCCGGAGTTCTTGGCGAGGTGCTTGACGACTATGTGTCCGCCTCGCACCGTGACAACCCGCAGAGTCGGTGCACGGTCGCAGCACTTGCCAACGATGCGGGCCGTGCACCGACAGAGTTGCAGAGCGTCTTCGCCTCGGGCGTCACCGGCATGGCGCAGGCATTGGGCGCGAGCAGCAGCCGGGCCTCAAGCCAGGACGACCATCCCACCCCGGACTACTTCCTCCTGGCTGGGATGGTCGGCGCCATCGTTCTCTCCCGCGCTGTGCGTGATGCGGATCCTGCCCTTTCGGATCGCATCCTTAAGGACACCAGGGATGGACTGGTAGCGGCCGACAGCCGCTGATCCTCCGGTATCCGTGAAGATCAGGCGACAGCGCGAACCGCGGCGATGATCACGTCCGCCACTTCACCGGAGCGTGAGACGGCGATCGAGTGCGAGCCGCCCTCGACCTCGGTGACCGTCGCCCCGATGTTCTTCGCGGTGGCCCGCTGATAGTCCGGGTTGATGGCGTGATCGGCGCCGGCCACGAGCCACCAGCTCGGTACACGCTTCCAGGCCGGCTCCACCGACAGCGGCTCCCCCAGCGCAAGGCCCGAAGCCGGACGCTGGTTGGTGGCACCGGCCGCGGCCTCCTCGTCGGTGACGTCGGCTGCGAAAACGGAACGGTACTTCTGCACGTCGATGGTCAGCTCGGGCACCTCGCTGCCCGGATAGGACCACGGCTGCAGGGCGCTGATCAGCTCAGGCTCCGGGTAGCCTTCGGTGGCCGTCTGGGCGCTCTGGCCCTTGTCGAGCCCGAAGGCGGCGACGAAGACGAGCCCCTTGACGTTGTCGGCCTTGCTGCCGGCGTAGGTGATGACCGGGCCGCCGTAGCTGTGCCCGACGAGTACGACATCGCCCTCGGTCTGAGCGACGACGCTCGCTACGTACTCGCCGTCGGCAGTGAGTCCCCGCAGTTGGTTGGGGACCGTTCGAGCGGTGATACCGGCTTCTCGGAGGTGGGCGATGACCTTGTTCCAGCTGGAGCCATCGGCGAAGGCGCCGTGGACAAGAAGGACGGTGGCAGACATGACGGGGTTTCCTTTCAGGAGGACTGCGAATCGGTAGGACCCGCAGAGTTCGGGGGCATGATGCGCGCTGCCCGGCTCGACGTTCGCAGCGTGGCCACCAGCGCTGTCACGGCAAGCACCGCGAGGACGACGCAGAAGCCGATGGCCGTGTGCTCAAGGCCTTCGCGCGTCGCCACCGCACCGGCGACAACGACCGGGACCGAGAAGGCCGTATAGGCGACCAGGTAGATCGCGGAGACCAGGGCCCCGCGGTGTTCCGGATCGGCGAGGTTCACGAGGCTGCGCAGGGCGCCGAGGTAGCCCACGCCGAATCCCACCCCCGCGATCACCGTGCTCGTGTAGAAGAGCGCGGAGTTTCCGATGCCGAGCGCCACAGCCGTCAGCCCCGGGCCCACGGCGAGGGTGACGCAGCCGACGACGATGCAACTGCGGGCGGAGGACGCACGCATGACCGCTGTCGCCAGCGCCCCTGTGCCGCACAGCATCGCCGGCACCGCTCCGCCCAGAAGGTGGTTGGGATGAGGGAAGAAGAAGTCGTCGTCCGCGCTGTCGAACACCACCACCCGCGGTGCGTCCGGACGGGAGAGCTCCTCGATCAACCCCACCAGATCACGCACGAGTTCGGGACCGATGAGGTTGATCGGCGGTGCGTGGAAGGTTGCGTGCAGGACACGGCCGTCCAGGTGTGTATCGATGGTTTCATACGAGGCGGTCATGGTGTTCTCCCTGTCGGCACTCCGGGCGGACGGGTCGACGTCCGATGGCTGTCACAGCTGCTGCTCCTTGAGCCACAGCAGGACGAACTCCGCGATCTCCTTCCAGCCGCTGTCCACGGTCAGGGCGTGGCCGCGGTTGTCGAACTGCTTGAGTTCGGTGACAGCGCTGGAGCGCCGGTACTGCTTGTACGTCGCCCGCGTGGTCACGTCCGGCACAGTGTGGTCCTCGGTGCCGGAGATCAGTAGGAGGGGACCGCGACCCGAGTTGGCCGTGTCGACCTTCGCCTGTGACCGGGGGTTGAAGTTGGCCGTTGCGGCCTGGAAGACGGGCTTGGCCGGACCGGGGACGGCCCACTTGTCGTAGAGGTCGTCGGACTCCTGCTGGGGCAGGGCGTTTCCGAAGCCGTAGCGGAACGCCTCCCGGCTCAGGGACACCGGCTTGTTCAGGTTCGCGGGGTTGCCCATGGCCGGCAGTGCTGAGCGGATCTGAGCCAGGGGCAGCGGCAGTACGCCCTTCATCTGCGCGGGGTCGATTGCTACGGCCGCCCTGCCCAAGGACTCCCCCAGAAGCTTCTGTGCGATCAGGCCGCCGAAGGAGTGCCCGATGATGATGGGGTCCTCCTGGAGGCCACTGATCACTTCCCGGAAGTGATCAGTGGCGGCCGTGATGCTCGTACCGGCCACGAGGTCAGGGTTGCGCCGTGCCTCGGCCACGCTGTCGGGCTCGTTGGGCCAGCCGGGCGCCAGAGGTTCGTAGCCTGCGGTGCGGAACAGGTTGAGCCATGGCGTCCAGCTGGAGGCATGCAGCCACAGTCCGTGGATGAAGACGACAGGAATAGGAGACGCAGTCATGTTGTGTCCTTCTTACGGGTAACGAGGGGCCGCGGCTGCCACCGGTGGCGGCGCTGACGCCAGCCCGTTGGAACGAACGGCTGAGGGTGAGGGGAGCCGGACCTAGACGCCAACCGTGTTCAGCGACATGTGGACGGAGCGGACGGCGCTGGCGCCTTCGCCGACGGCTGCGGCGACGCGCTTCATGGAGCCGGAACGTACGTCGCCGGTTGCGAACACGCGCGGCAGGCTGGTTTCGAAAGGCAGCGGACGACGGCCCAGTCGGGCCCACCGCCTGCCGAGCGCATCGTCGTGGAGGGAGACATCCGTGAGCAGGAATCCGTCTTCGTCCATGGCTGCTCCCTTGAGCCAGTCCGTCGCGGGGCTGGCTCCGATGAAGCAGAACAGGCCCAGACACTCAAGTTCCGTGCCTGGATCGTCCTGGATCGCATTGGTGCGTACGGTGATTGCTTTCAGTCGGTCGCCGCCGTGCAGCTGCGTCACCTCCGTGGAGGTGCGCACGGTGATCGCGGGATGAGCGGTGATGCGGTCGGCCAGGTATGACGACATGCCCGCGGACAGGTCCCCACCTCGGACCATCAGGTTCACGGTGCTTCCGCGACCCGCCAGGTACAGGGCCGCCTGCCCCGCGGAGTTGGCCCCGCCCACCACCGCGACGGGGTTGTCCCCGCAGGCGCGTGCCTCCAGCTCCGTGGCGGCGTAGAAGATGCCCGCGCCTTCGAAATCGTTCCACCGTGCCAGCGGCAGCGAGCGGTAACGGGCGCCTGTGGCGATGACCACCGCGCGGCTGTCGATCTCTCTGCCGTCTTTCAGCGTCACCCGGAGGGTGTCTCCGTCGCCCTTCAGCTCGGCGACTTCGCAGGGGCTGGCGATCCGGGCCCCGAACTTCTGGGCCTGTACCGCTGCACGGCCGGTGAGGTCCGCGCCGCTGATACCGGATGTGAAGCCGAGGTAGTTCTCGATCCTCGAACTTGCCGCAGCCTGACCGCCGGCAGCGACCGCGTCCAGTACCACTGTCCGCAGTCCTTCCGAGGCACCGTACACAGCGGCGGCCAGCCCCGCGGGCCCTGCACCGATGACGACAAGGTCCAGGGTCCTGCCCTCCACGTGCTGGTAGGACAGGCCCAGGTGCTCGGCCAAAAGAGCTGGGGTCGCCTGGCGCAGTACCGTCGTTGCGGTGATCACCAGCGGCAGCTCGTCGGTAGACGCGTCCACTGCGTGCATCAGGCTTTCCCCTGCCGGGGTACCGGCGACGACCCAGGTGTGCGGCTGCCGCTGACGTGCCGCGTAGGTGCGCAAGGCCATCGCCGTCGCCGACGGGTCGTGGCCGACGATGACGATGCTGCGAGCGGCGGCGTTGGAACGCAGGTTCTCCCGCCTCGCCAGGAGCGCCTTCAGTACCACGTCAGAGAGGTTCGGATCCTCGTCCATGAGCCGTCGAAAGGACGTCGGTCCGACGCGGTAGACCACACCTGGCGCAGAGACACGAGCATTGAGATACGTCGTCTGACCTGTCAGAAGATTGAGCTCACCGCTGAACTGGCCCGCTCCGTAGCTGGCGACGACCACCTCCTCCTCATCGGAACCTGGCGGTCGCAAGATCTCGATCCCGCCGGACTCCACGAGGATCATGTCCCCGACGGCCTCACCGGCTTGGAAAAGGGTGTCACCGGCCTCGGTGAGCTGCTGGATTCCGTAGATCTTCAGCGCGGACCAGTCAGCCTCGCTGAAGATCGGCGCCGCGTCGCTCGGCTGTGGAGTCGACATTGTTCGCGTCCTCTGTTCACGCCGCGCACACCGCGGCTTCCGGTCGGGTTGGACGGGCTTGCGGCTTCTGTGATGGCGGGAGCGCCGCCCTCGTCCGTGACGGCCACTCCTCACACCGGGTAGGCGATCATGAGCCTTGGAGACCCTGGCTTCTCCCCGCCGGGTCGGTTTTGCGATGCCGCTGAACGGCACCTCGGTGCGAGCAACCGACACCAAAGACGAATACGCGGCGAACAGCGGGCCGAGCTCCACCTCATAGCCGAGTGCGAAAATCAGGCTTTCGCGGAAACGTCCGTCTTCCCTTCGCATGGAACTGCTTCCTAACGAACGGACCGACCGTGGTTACTGACCCCTCGTACTGCCAGCAGCATGCGTACGGTCGGAAAACCCCGGGCCGCACCAGAACCCCAGAGCGGTCCGGCCTCTGGGTACCTCGCCGTTATCCATACGGATGGCAATCGGCGCCCCGGCATCACGCAACGCTGCTACTCGGAGTGCGCGCCGTTGCGCCGACCAAGAAGAAGCCTGCATCGACCTCGTCTCGACCCACGATCTTGGTCTGTGCCGACGGTCGACTCCCATGACCTGCTGACTCCTAGACCACAACTTAACAGGCTGAGTCTGGAACGGCAATCCAGCATGCCCCTTCGTGGCACGCGAGCGGGCGGAGCCGCGTCAGCCTGGCACCAGAACGGCGTCAGGCCAATCGGGAGCCTCCACCATTCGAATAACCGAACTTCCTCGCCGGACTCCATTGCCCACGACAGGCTCCGCCCGCAAAATGCAACCACCTTCATAAATGACCCTCGTGGATTTTCTCTACGATCCCCTACCGGCCGGCGGAATTCTCCACAGCAGTTCATTCAGCGGTCCAGGGGTAGTCTCTTCCGCCCAACGACCCCTGGAGGAGACGAGTCCGGGTTGCCCAATTCCAGGCGTGCGGACCGTGCATTACGGAAAAGGGTTCGAGCCTTGCGGAAAACGCAGGCCCGAGGTCGTCGAGGCGCCAGGAGCCAGGCCGCCAGGGGGCAGGCTCCGCCAGCACTGTTGGGCGTGACCAGCAGCTCCGCTCGACGCCCGGATACCCGAGCACCCTCAAGAAGCCTGGCCGGTCAAACACCTTCGACGCCGACAACCTGCTCCCCTGCGGACCGTTCGGGCGTATGCGTGAGCCACGCCACTAAGGGCACGTGATAGGCGCCCGGCACTCCGTTCCTCCACTTCTCGATAAGCCTACGGATGACTTATTCATGTCGTTCATCATTTAACCTGCCCCGGAATGGCGCTTCTGGATCCGTACTCACGACTCAGGTACGATTACCGGTATGGCACTTTCATGGATGCATGACTCCAGCTGCTCCGTCACCAGGAGCTTGGGAGTTCTGGGCGAGAATTGGACATTGCTCATCCTTCGGGAGGCCCTGACCGGCACGACGCGCTTTGCGGACTTCCGGTCGGCCCTGGGTGTGGCAGCGGATGTTCTCAGCCGTCGGCTCACGACACTCGTGGAGTACGGGGTCATGTACCGCGAGCCTTATCAGGAACCCGGCAGCCGCACCCGCTACGCGTACCACCTGACCGACGCCGGCCGGGAGCTGGAAGTAGTGCTAGGGGCACTGCAGCAGTGGGGCGACCGGCACCTTCCCTGGTCGGACGGACCCACCATCGAGCGCAGGGCACAACGCACCCAACGGCCTGTCCACGTCGCGTTCGTAGACGATCATGGCTACGAGGTGCCGTGGGTGGACGTCGCGACCGTCCGCACAGCCGCCTACCCCTCGGAAGAGTCGACTGAGGAACCTGGCGAAGTGGCAACCTGAACCACGAACGGCCCGTCAAAAGGGTCACGGCGTCACCGCAGCAACCGGTCAGGCACGTCGGTATCGCAGGCGAGTACTGAATCAGAGCGGGGCGCCGGGGACGGACAGCTCGAACCACACCGTCTTGCCGCGGCCACTGGGTGAATTTCCCCATGCCGATGCGAGAGCGGAGACGATGACCAGCCCCCGGCCACCCTCGGCCTGGTCTTCTTCTCGCGGGACGGTGACGGTTCGAGCCGGCTGGGGATCACTGTCCCGCACTTCCACCCGCACATGCTCGGGATGCCTGCGCACGTAGACGTAGACATCGCTGTCGCCGTGGACAAGACCGTTGGTGACGATCTCTGACACCAAAAGCTCTTCCTCGTCGGCCATGTCAGGCAGCCCCTACTCCTCCAGCCATCCACGGATCAGGGGACGCGTGTGCTGGGCGCCATGGAGATCACGTTTCTGGATCTTCAACTGCCGCACGTTCTCCCGCGCTTCAGCAGAGGGCCCCTCGTAGTAGGCCAGCATGAGGGCCGCATCGTCGGTGTGACTGGTGTGCAGGGCTTCGAAGTCGCCCATCAGGCCGTCGCCCAGTGCTTCGAGATGGCCGCCGCCTCGGAAGGCATTCTGCAGGGCTTGTGGGTCGAGGACACCGCCGAAGTCGACCAGGCCGTCGGTGTAGAAGGCGAGCAGGGTCCCCGGGTCGAGCCGCAGCTGCGTCGTCTCGAAGAGCGTCTCGGTCTCGATCCCGAGCGGAAGCCCGACTTCGAGGTCAGACGGCATGGGTGTGCCGGTGACGGTACAGACCGCCGGAGCCGGATGGCCGACGGTGGCCATCTACAGAGCTCCGGTGTCAGGGTCCAGTAGCGCGCAGCAACAGGTCGCGTAGAGAGCGGCGTCCAGGTCGACCAGCACCTGGTTGGCCCGTTCCAAGACCTTGCCTGGCTCGTGTTCCTCGGCCGCGTAGGCTCGTACGGCGCTGCGCAGTTGTCCCATGACAACTGCGGCCGATGTGTTGTGGCCCTCCACATCACCGAAGCGCAGCATGCCCTGGCGGAAGGGCTGCAGCAAGCTCTGCTCCCGCGAATGCTGGCCCAGCCGGCCGGGGTGGTTGCCACGAGCAGATACGCGTCGGCTACCAGTGGAATGGAGCTGGGCAGGGACTGGTACGACCTGATCGCCCTCCACAACGGCAAGATCGCCCTCATCACCCGCCACCTTCGACGAGGCGATGCTGTGATGCGTCGGCCCCCTCGTGGTAGCAGCCATGATCTCCTACACCCAGTTGCGGCAGGGTGATGTCGGTGCGCCCGCGGCTCCCGCACCCGACTGGCGCGTGCACTGCGCGCCTGCGCCTTCGAGTCGCCCTGAGAGCGCGGGGTGTAACCCACACCCTGACTCTCCACTCACACGTCAGATGACGAGCCAATGTGACCACTCAGCCCGCAAGTCACTGCCTGGTGGCCTGAGGCAGCCCTGCGCTGGGTTGCCATTGCAATTCCAGTGAGCTAAGTTGCCTACACAGACTCAGGGTGTCTGATCGGATCCTGGGCAATGCAGAGAGAGGGTCAACATGATCGTCGTCGGCAATTCGGACTGGCGCGGGGCTTTCAGGGACGGCGCGGGAAGCATCTCGACGACCACCGACACCCTGCAGTCGCCCTACACGTTCGCGAGCCGCTTCGAGGGCGCACCTGGGGCGATCCCTGAGGAACTCCTTGCGGCCGGTCACGCAGGTTGCTTCAACCACGCTCTGGCCAACATCTCGAATCAGAACGGCCTCACCGTCGAGTCCGTTCACACGTCTGTCGAGGTCACCATGGGCACTGACGACCACGGGCCGGCCATCACCGGCATCCACGTGCTCACGGAAGCCAAGATTCCCGGGGCCACCGAGGAGAAGTTCCAGGAGATGGCCGAAGGGGCCCGTGCGTGGTGCTCCTTCTCCAAGGCCATCGCAGCTCCCATCACCATGACGGCCACGTTCTCGAAGTGAGCCACGGCTCGCGGAACAGACTCAACAAGAAGGACTTCACATGTCATTCGTCACCGACTTCAAGCCGACTCAACTGATCGTCGCGCAGACGTCGCCCGCCCTCTGGCGCGTCACCTTCGACAACCCGCCCGTCAACGTCATCGGTCCGGGACTCATGAAGGACCTCAAGGACCTGCTCACGGAGCTTGAGACGAACGACGAGGCCAAGGTGGTCGTCTTCGACAGCGCCAATCCGGACTTCTACCTCGCTCACTACGACCTTGAGGCGGACCCGCAGATCGCAGAGGCTCTTCCCGGTACCACCGGATATGCCGCCTGGGTTGACATCCTCGTGCGTCTCAGCAGGCTGAAGGCTGTCACCATCAGCGCCATCCGCGGCATCGCGCGCGGCGCAGGCAGCGAGTTCGTCCTGGCCACGGACATCCGTTTCGCCAGCGCAGAAAAGGCGATCCTCGGACAGATGGAAGTGGGGTTCACTGCGGTAGCCGGCGGCGGAGCCACTGCCAGGCTGGCGGGCCTCGTCGGCCGCGCCCGTACCTTCGAGATCATGCTCGGGGGCGAAGACTTCGATGGCACGCTGGCTGCTCAGTACGGCTATGTGAACCGCGCGATCCCCGACGCGCGGTTCGAGAGTTTCGTGGACGCGTACGCGACCCGCGTGTCCAAGTGGGACCGCCGAGTCCTCGTTGGCATCAAGGAGTTCGTCAACGAGTTCACGCTCCCCGCGGACGAGGTGTTCCCTCGGCAGTCCGACGCCTTCTGGGAGGCTGTCTCCCGCCCGGAGTTCCAGTCCATCAACGCCCAGCTGTTCAACCGGGGCCTGCAGAAGAACACTCACATCGAACGCAACCTGGGCGCGGAAATGGGCCGGACCTTCCCCGAGACGTCGCCCACGGGCTGACATCTGAGGCGACCTTCACACACACGCGGGGCCGTCCGGGCGATCGGCAGAGCACCATCGAGCGCACTGCTTTCGCAGCAACAGAGCGCCGGACGGTCCCGCGTCAGCTCCCGTTGCCACGTGCCCAAGGAGACATGACCATGAAGCAACAGCACATCAACCCACAGGCACGGCCTTCCGGAACTGGCTGTCTGGAGTGCGACGCGACCGGCGGCTGGTGGTTTCATCTGCGGCGATGTGCCGAGTGTGGTCACATCGGTTGCTGCGACGACTCTCCCTCACAGCACGCGCAGGAACACTGGCGGCACACGGGCCACGAGGTCATACGGAGCTTTGAGCCCGGAGAGTCCTGGTTCTGGAACTACCGCACTCAGTCCGGTCTCCAGGGACCAGTCCTTGCCCCGCCCCACGCACACCCCGTTGACCAGCCGGTGCCTGGTCCTGCAGGACGTGTTCCCTCCGACTGGCAGTCTCGTCTGCACCCGTGACGATGGCAGTGCCCGCGGTCGATGAGAAGGCCCCAACGGGGCACCCTGCTCCGCCAAGGGCACGGTAGCCGCGGGCAGAGGCGTGTTGCGCCCTGATCCCGTGGCAGTTCGCACTGGACGTCTCCCCGCAAACGGACTGGCCGTTGACGCACGGCCATCTCTGGTCCTGGCAGTCGCCGCCAGGTCCTGGAGCGCAATGCCCCCTTCTCACGAGCCCACGCTCGGCGTCGGCACGATCAGACGCCGTTGGTTCGGGTGCACGGCCAGTCCCCACGCCGCTACTGCCATCGACGTTTGGTGCTCCCGCCGGCCCGGCGAGCCCCCTCCCGGCTGACCACCGGCCATGCCTGCGCCAGAAGCACCGACCGGGGCACGAGACGCAACAGCTTTCCCTCGACCGAGGCGTGTGCTCCCTATCGCGGCGCGGCCCGCCGGGGAGGGGTGATGTCAGTCCTTGGGCCCGAACATGAACGCATTGGCGATGTCGATGAGTGACGCGCCTTGGTGGTCCGGAAAGCGTTCGGTGATTTCCTTCTTGTAGGCATCGCCATCCTCTCCGAGCGCTTCGCGGCCGGCGTTGAGGTAGTCGGTGAGATCGGCCCAGATGGAAGGGCTGGTCGGCGCCCCGTGACCGGGGATGATGATGTTGTACCCGCGCTCAGCGACGAAGCGGTCGATGTTGGCCTTCCAGCCGTCGAAGTCCCGGTCTCGCAGCCACAGACGGACGTGGTTGTAGGCGAGATCCGCGGCGAGAAGGACACCTTGCCCGGGGAGTTTCACCACGAGGGATGTGTGTATTTCACCGCCCGTGACCTGTACGAACTCCAAGGGGATGCCGTCGACGATTTCGGTCCCCGGGGTGATCGCTACGGTCGGGGTCACATCCTCGCAGGGTATGGGAGTGCCGGTGGGCAGATCGATCTTGTCACCAGCGCCAACGATCTCTTCGATGGTTTCCTGGAGAGCGTGCACGGGCGCACCGAACCTGGCGGCTCCGTGGTAGTGGTCCGGGTGCGCGTGACTGATGATCAGGCGGTCGATGGGTTGCCCAGGGTCTTGGCGTAGGCGACAGCTTCGTCGGCATACGCAAGGACGAACTGAGCGTCGACGGCGATGATCCTTGACGGCGTCTCGATCAACTGTGTGTTGACCAGAAGTCCGTCGCCGGGTGAGGCGTAGTTGTGTATGCGGACCTGACCCGCATCGGTGATCGTGACTTTGCCGTGCATGGGTTCTGCTCCTGACGGGGGCGGCAGTTGGAGGTGCTTCGGATCTGCTAGAACTCCTCGAAGGTGTCCGGTGTCAGTTCGGTGGGCTTCCCGCTGTCGAGTGCGGTGACCGCGGCGATGTCGTCCGGTTCCAATGAGAAGTGGAAGACGTCGGCGTTACGACGCTGGCGTTCGGGGTTGCCTGAGTGCGGCACCGTGGTGAGGCCCCGCTCGATGAGCCATCGGATGACGACCTGGGACGGGGAGACGTCCAGGCGTTCGGCGATGCTGACGATCGCGGGGTCTTCGAGGACGCCGGAGTTGCGCTCCAGCGGGCTCCATGCCTGGATGACGGTCGAGTCCTCCGACACGGCGTTCACGAATGCGGTCTGCGCATGGGACGGCGAGACCTGGCGCTGGTTGACAGCCGGGAGTACACCGGTGGCGTCCACCACCCTTCGCAGATGCTCTTCGGTGAAGTTGGACACGCCCACGGATCGGATGAACCCTTCGTGAGCAAGCTCCAAGAGCGCTGCGTAGGTTTCGACGTACAGACCACGGTTGGGGTTCGGCCAGTGGATGAGATACAAGTCCACGTAGTCGAGCCCCAGGGTCTCGAGCGACTCGGCAAGGCCCTGACGGACGGTCGCTGCGCCGCCTTGATGACGTCCGCGCAGCTTGGTGGTGATGAACAGCTCTTCGCGTAGAAGGCCGCTTTCGCGTACGGCTGTCCCGACAGAGTCTTCGTTGCCGTACGCGGCAGCGGTGTCGATCAGACGGTAGCCGGTGCTGATAGCGGCCAGGATGGCGTCCGTTGACTGGCGGCCAGCGAGAGGCCAGGTGCCAAGGCCGACCTGGGGCATGTCATGCCCGGTGTTCAGGGTGACGGTAGGTATGTCGAGGTTCTTCATGGTCTTCACCTCCAGGCTCTTGTTGCAACAAGATGAGTTGCGGGAGGGGCATGAGGAGACCAGATCCGTCCGGTGGTGACTGAGTACAGGCGGTGCGTCACATGCATCCGGCGTTCTGGTCCATGAGGTCGAGCGGCCCCTCAGGATCGATCGTCGTCGCCTTGCGTTCCGTGACGGCGGTAACGGCGCTCGAAGCGTTCGACGCGCCCAGCGGTGTCGAGCACGCGCGCCGTTCCCGTGTAAAAGGGGTGACTGGCTGAGGATGTCTCGACGTCGATGACGGGGTACGTCTCGCCGTCCTCCCACTCGATCGTCTTGTCGGAATCAAGCGTCGACCTCGTCAAGAACGCAGTTCTCGCGGCCGTGTCGCGGAAGACGACATGACGGAGGACGGGATGGATTCCGGGCTTCATGTGTTTTCTCCACTTCGTGATGTGTTTCTGTCACGGACATCGCCCCGCTCTCGATCTCGCAGTCGAGACGAAGCCGTGCAGATCGATTTGTCGGTGCGCCGAAGGGTCACCCGACGGATGAGTACAACGCAGCCACCCCGCCGGCGAGGTTGCCCTGCGTCAGACGGGACTGTTCGTCCATGACTTCGGCCGCGCCGTCTTCGATGGCGTCGATACCCAACTTGGCGATGTCGCCGGGCTCGTGCTTGGACGCCTCGATGTGCCCCACCATGTCGGTGTCCATGAAGCCGACATGGAGCGCGGTGACCTGCGTGCCCTGTGCGGAGTACTCGTTGCGGAGGGCACTGGTCAGGGACCAGGCCGCAGACTTCGCGGCGGAGTACGCGCTGAACCCGGGGTACGTCAGCCACGACAACACCGACAGGACGTTCAGGATGGCGCCGCCACCGTTCTCGGCAAGCTGCGGAGCGAAGGCTCGGGCCACTTCGAGGGGGCCGAAGTAGTGCGTCTCCATTTCCAGCCGCACGTCGTCCATGGAGCCGTCGGTTACGGAGGCTCCAGTGAACGAACCTGCATTGTTGATGACAATCGAAATGCCGGTCGCCGCTTTGGCTGCAGCAGCGATGGACTCCGGGTCCGTCACGTCCAGCCGCACCGGAATCGCACCGGGGACGGCGACCGTCTCCGGGCGTCTCGCACCTGCGTAAACCGTGGCTCCACGTGCAACAAGCTGCTCGGCAAGGTGCATACCGAGGCCTCGGTTGGCACCGGTCAACAGAACCGTGCTGCCGCTGATCTTCATCGGCCCCTCCAGGACTCCACAGCGATCCAACCACAATGTTGGATTGCCTTTGACAACTCAGACTACACTCAAGAACGGTGCTACTGCATCGAGGACCCGCGCCATCCACCGCGGCAGCGCAGTACGCGCGACCACGGGACCGCGTGGTCGATACGCCGGCATCGGGCGAGGAATGCACCGGATCCGATCGACCCACGGACAGATCTGGCCGCGCAGACACTCGGAACCCTCCCTCCGGGAGTTGAGCTGCCGCGCCGTCGACAGACGCGACACGAACGAGGCAGGAGCCGGGAAACGTCGCCTCTTCGCGAGGGTCCGCCGGCACCATCGACTCGGCCACCCACCCCGCTCGCGCACCTGCCGGATCACAGCCCGGGCACACAACGCCACCCGCCGCGACGGACGAAATGCCAACAGCCACAGCAACTGCCGCGCCAGGCGCGAGCCTCACCGGAGAGAGCTAAGGCCGACTCTTTGACTTCCCCCGGGGTCGGAAGCATAGTTGGATTGTTCATAACAACTTAGATGCTGGAAGGCTTCCCATGCCACGACTTACCGGCAGCACCGCGCTCGTCACCGGATCCACCAGCGGCATCGGCCAGGCCATCGCCGACAAACTCGCCGAACTCGGCGCCCACGTCATCGTCTCCGGCCGCGACAGCACCCGCGGCGACAGCGTCGTCAGACAGCTCCGCACCGCCGGCCACAAGGCCGACTTCATCCGCGCCGACCTCAGCACCACGAACGGGGCCCACGCCCTCGCCGAACAGGCCACCGCCGTCACCGGTCAGATCGACATCCTCGTCAACAACGCAGGCATCTACACCTTCGGAACCACCACCGACACCACCGAAGCCGACTTCGACCACATGTACAACATCAACGTCAAAGCCCCCTACTTCCTCGTCGGCGACATCGCCCCCGCCATGGCTTCCCGCCACACCGGCGTCGTCATCAACATCACCACCGGCGTTACGGCCAAGGGCATTGCCAGCGCCGGCCTCTACGGCTCAAGCAAGGCCTCCATCAATCTGCTGACGAAATCATGGGCGGCCGAATTCGGCCCGTCCGGAGTCCGCGTCAACGCCGTCAGTCCCGGCCCCACCTACACTCCCGGAACCGCGGCAATGGGAGAAGGCGCCATCGACTCCTTCGTCACGGCCACCCCTGCGGGCCGCGTTGGTGAACCCCACGAGGTCGCCTCGGCAGTCGCATATCTAGCCTCCGATGAGGCTTCTTTCGTCCACGGCGCCATCTTCACCGTGGACGGCGGATTCACCGCCGTGTGACGCTGGGGTCGACCAGCCCGCCGCCCCTTTCCGCCCATCTGCGCGATCCTCGTCCCCACCATGACGTCTTGAACCAGTCGGCCGCCCATATGACCATCGCGTCGGCGTTTTGGTGTGCCCCTCCTGGTGGCCGTCCCACAGAAATCTGCGAGACGGCCACCATCACCGTCCTATGCATAATCGAGTTTCGGATCGGGCAGTCCCACCACGACGCCACCCCAGGCGCCGCTCACGAGAACTCCTCCCCGGCGATCCGGTCAGGATGTGCAGACTCAAGCCGTACGCACTCCACATCGGACACCACTCGCCGACCGCGAGCTGCGTAGGCGTACGAACCAGGTCACAGGTGCATGAGCTGGCAGAAGACCGCCATGGATCCTGACGAGAAATAGCCGTCCAGCGTAAGTCAGGACAATCCGAGGTCGGCCGGCAGAAGGTCACATCGAAAGCCTCCAGGGAGTGCATTTCAATAGTCCAGCAACCCCACCCTCGGCAGGCATTTCAATGACCTCATGTGCCACGATGAAAGCAGCCGACACCTCTGGATCGGAATGCGCAACTCAGGGTATGCTAAAGCCATGGGACCTTCAAAGACGCGCAACTCGGCTTTTGCCGTATCGCGAAGTCTGGGCATGCTCGGAAACGACTGGACACTTCTCATTCTCCGCGAGGCGATGTCCGAGACAACCCGGTTCTCTGAGTTCAAGTCCTCACTGGGGATCGCGGCCGACGTATTGAGTCGCCGCCTAAACAAACTCGTTGAATACGGGGTCCTTTCCCGCATCCCTTACCGAGAGCCGGGACGCCGCACCCGACATGAGTACACCCTCACAGACGCCGGGCGAGAACTGGAAGTCGTCCTCTGCGCTCTTGAGCAGTGGGGCGACAAGTTCCTGCCATGGACTGGCGGCCCCAGCATCGAACGTCGAGCCCGGGAGTCCAACCGCCTCGTTCACGTCGCTTTCATCGATGACCTTGGCCGCGAAGTACCGTGGCAAGAAGTAGCCACCGTCCGATCCGGCGCCCATAACTAAGGAATCGCCGAGGTTCCTGGACGGCAGGAACCAAAAGCAGAGCTCCTGCACGGCCGGACCTCGATGCCCCGGACGCACCCATAGGTAGCCAACGTTTCCGTCACCCCCGAGCCCTCCGCGCAGCACCGCATACGAAGCGGTCGGCCAGTTCATCGCTTCCACCTGACGGAGACAGCACGAAAATGCCAACTTTATTGGGATAAGCCTCATTTGTACCCTGTCGAATGAGTGACTCGTCCAGGATTACTGAGCCACAAACCCCCGCACACGTCACACCCCTTGACGCACCCCGCCGAAACGACGAAAGATGCCGCTGCCACTTGACAACGTTGTCTAGCTCGCTGAGAAAGGCGCCGATCGTGTCGCACATACCCCCTCCCCCGGTCGCCCGACGCCGGTTCGTCCAACTTCTCGGCGTCTCCGCGGGCTTGGCCGCAAGCCCTCTGGCGCTCGGACGCCCCGTCGCCGCCCACGCCGAGGACCGTTCCGGCGGGGCCGCGGGGCAATCCGGCGAGACACCGGACGAGGTGGCGGCCGTCTATCATCGCGTCCTGCTGAATCACACCCGCTGGTCCGAGCAGCAGTGGGACCAGGCACGCGGGTACTACACGGACAAGGACTTCGGGTTCGCCGTGGTGCTGGGCAATGCGGTCCTCCTCACGCACGGCACGTACGACAGCGAGCGGGCCGGTGTCGACGAGCAGACGCTGCGGACCCGGACCCTCGCGACCATCAAGCACTTCGCCGCCTCCAACCGGCTGACCGGCGGCACGCAGTGGGGCCGGAAGCTGTTCTTCGACACGACCTTCCAGTCGTACTTCGTCCTCGCCGCACGACTCCTGTGGGACGAGCTCGACGCAGTGACCCAAAAGCACGTCGACACCATCGCGCGCGAACAGGCGGCCTACACAACCGCGCTGGGCACGGGGGACGACCCGGACTCCGGCGACTGGACCCCGCACGGCCTCTCCGGCGGCTACCAGAAGGACACCAAGCTGGAGGAGATGGGCGTGTACGCCCAGTCCCTCGCCCCCGGTGCGGCCTGGGCCGCGGACGACCCCCGGCACGCCGACTGGCTGGCCGCGTACGGCACCTGGTCGCGCAACGAGGCGGGGCTGCCCCCGGCGGACCTCGCCAACCCGGTACGCGTCGACGGCGTTCCCGTCTCCGCGAACACGGCCCGGAACCTGTACGACACGTTCATCGTCGAGAACCACGGGTCCTTCGGCCCGCACTACCAGCAAGAACTGTGGCGCACGTCGGGACGTAACGCCGCGCACTTCATCGTTGCCGGGCGCCCGATGCCGCAGGTACTCACCCGGCAGCCGAACGCCGACCTGTTGTGGCGGACCCTCCTCGGTGTGATGAGTGACGCAGGAGAGCCGCTGATGCCCATGGTGGCGGACCGCGAGCACCTCTACGGGCGAGACGTCATCCCGCTCGCCTTCCTCGCCCAGGTCGGTGGCGACCGGGCCGCGGCCCGTGCGGAGCGCTCGCTGGCCTCGCGGCTGGAGGCGTACCAGGCCTACCCTCCGGAGTACCGGCTGGCGAAGTTCTCGGGCGAACCGAAGTACGAGCCGGAGGCCAGGGCCGAGTTGGCCATCAGCTACCTCCTGCATGTGTGGGCGGCCGAGCAGGGGCGCACGGTCCGTCCGCTGTCCGAGGCCGAGTTGTTCGCGCAGGCCCGCGGAGTCACCGACTTCGGAGCCGAGCCGGGTCTGGTCTCTCACCAGTCCCCAGGAGCCTGGGCCGGTGCCGTCTCCAAGCCTGGCTTCGTGAAGTTCGCCTGGCAACCGGCCCACGACGACTGGCTGTTCAAAATCAGCGGAGCCACCCCGATGTTCCTCCCGGCCGTGTCGGGCAAGGTCGAAAGCCGCCAGGTGCAGACGTACAGCCGCGTCCGCGACGGGTTCGACGGCAGCGCGACCGTGCTGCGGCTGGGCGCGGAGTACGCCGGTTGGACTACTCTGCCCTCGGGCGCCGTCGTCTACGCGACCACGGGCGTCGCCGCCGGCGAAGGACATCTGGAGGTGCACAACCTGACCATGCCCGGAGTGGCCGGCCTGTCGGGCTCCCGTACCTACCGTTTCGCCGAGGGCAGCACCACGGTCGCGGCGCAGGACGCCCGCCCGCAAGCAGCTTCCCCGCGCGTGGACGACCTCACGTTCACGCGGACCGAGGTACGTCATCTGCGCATGACCGGGGTCCGGCCCGATCCGGCGTACGGGTACTCCCTGTTCGCGTTCGAGGCACGCGACGGGGCAGCGGGCACCGACCTCGCCCGCGGTACGACGGCCACCGCGTCGTCCTTCGATCCCGGCAAGGAGCCGGCCCTGGCAGTGGACGGGAACCTTGCCAGCAGATGGGCCGTCTCGCGGGCAGAGCGCCCCCGCACGGACAGTTGGCTCGCCGTCGACCTCGGCGGATCACACTCCGTGGACCGGGTCAGTCTGCGCTGGGAGGCCGCTGCGGGGCGCGCCCACCTTCTGCAAGGTTCCATGGACGGCCAGGAGTGGACCGACCTGGTGTCCTGGCCGACGCCCGACGTGTCGAGCCGCGGTGGCTGGCTCGACGTCGACGGCCGCGCGGGACTGGTGGTGCGGGGCTCTGAACACCAACTGGCCGTGTACGGCGACACCGTGGTCCTGGCGGACGGACCGGCCGCACCGCTGCTGGTCGAGGGACTGCCCGACGCCTCCCCCGCCACCCTTCGCGAACTCGCCGGCCGCCCCGCCCCTCACGCCATGGACAGTGCCGTACGAGCCGCTCTCACGGACGGCCACCTCAGCCTCTTCAACCTCTCCGACCAGGCGATCACCACAGAGGTCGCGATTCCGCAGTCCCGATCGCGCCTGACGCTGTTCGAAGGCCGGCAGACGGTGAGTACGGCGGGCAGTTCCTACGAGGCCGCACTCGACGCAGCCACAGCCCAGGTCCTCGCGCCACGCCTCTCGCTGCGCCCACTGTTGTCCGGCGAGCGGCTGCCCGTGGGCCTGCGCGCGGAGGTCGTCGATGCCTCCACGGTCCGGCTCAGCGGTCCGTCATGCCGCCTGCAGGTCGTCGGCCCGAAGGCCGACGCGGTGGTCGTGGTGCGCTCGGGACGGGTCACCACCTGCACGCTGCGGGACGCTCCCGCCTATCCGCACAACGATCTCGCCCTGGGCCGCACCGTCTTCCCCACATCGCCTCTGCCTCAGGGCATGTCGGACCCCTCTGCGGCCGTGGACGGCGATCCGACGACGGCTTGGACCCCTGGCCCCGGCGGCCGGATGGTCGTCGACCTCGGCGCGACGCAACGGATCCGCAGCGTTCGCACGCAGTGGACGAGCGGGCGGGTTCCCGGGGTCCAGGTCGAGGTCAGCGCCGATGGGCTGACGTACACGCAGATCGGGCGCCTCACGGGCTCGGGACGAGGCCGGAATCTGAGCACGGACACCGACGCGCGCTACGTCGCCGTCGTGGTCGCCACCGAATCCGGAGCCAGGGCGAGCGCGCGGCTCGTGCAACTCTCGCTGCGGTGAAGGATTGGCCCGCCGTGCGTCGACACCGGCTCAGGTATGAGCTGTCGGCGCACGGGGCCGACGGCTCTTCACCGCGCGGCAGTGGTTCCGGATACGAGGTCCACCAGCGCGGGGTCCACAACTCCCGGTCCGCCGCCGGGGCGTGTCCGAGCTCACCCCCGTAAGCACGGTAGACGGCAACCTCGGCTTTCCTTCACCTTTTTCTGCCAGGTCGAGATCACCCGCCGCGAGACCGTCTCGCCAGAATCAGCCGCCAGGTGACGATGAACGGGACCGGGTGCCTCTCCAACAACGCCCCAGAGTAGGGCCGATATGGGACACCAGGACCGTGGCCACGGCACCCGGCCGATTGTCAGTGGCACCCGACACAATGCGATCAAGCACGACGCACCCGGGGCGCCCAGCACGAGAAAAGGTCACCATGCGCGAAATCCTCCAGTTCAACCGCCTCCACGCAGACGAACAACTGCGCGCGCCCAACGGACGGTTCGTCCTGCACTACGACGCGGCGGGCAACGCCGTGATCACGGACACCGAGCGGGACGAGGTCACCTGGCGGGCGGGAGCCGCCGGACGACTGCTGCTCGGCGACAGGGGCGAGGTTCAGGTCGAGGCCGGGGACAACCACGAGACAGTCTGGCGCTCGGGTTTCGCAGCACGCGGCGCCCAGTACCTGATCCTCACCGACGAGGGCGACCTGGAACTGCTCGACGGCGAGCATGTGCGGCTGGCCAACGTGCGCACCGGCCCGGCCGAAGCACAGCCGCTGCGGGACGCCGCCCCCGCCGCCGACATCACCGTCGGCAGATACCTGCTCAGCGAAGGCAAGAAGCGCCGAACCGTCGTACGGGAACAGGACGGACAGCTCCGGGTCGGCGAGCACTGGCCCAACGGCGTCGGCGGGAGCTACGCGCTGTCCGGGCCGCTGGTCGACTGGCTGGAGCAGGAAGGCACCGTGCTCAGCTGGCGCATGCTGCCCGTCCACGGCTCCAAGGCGAAGGCCCGGACGCTGTGCCTGACGGATGCCGCCGGCACCGTCCTGTGGCACGAGGGCACCCCGAACCCGGCCACGCCGGTGTCCGCGGGAGCCCCCTACGCCTACGGCGGGCCGGAGCTCGGCACCGGCGGACGCCTGCGCCACCAGTCGCTCACCTCCCCCTCCGGCTCGCACACCCTGACCCACCAGGGGAACGGCGACCTGGTGCTGCGCTGCAACGCCGAGCACCGTGACGTGTGGTCGGCCGGCACGCACTGGGCCGACGGCGGTTGGGCCGAACTGACTGCCGACGGCGACTTCGTGCTGCACAATCCGCACGGCGCACCCGTCTGGCGCTCCGGTACGGCCGGTTCGGGTGCACGACGGCTCGCCGTCCGGGACGACGGCCGGGTGGAACTGCTCGACACGCAGGGCCGCGCGGTGTGGTCGGTGGACGCACACACCTCCTGCGACGCCCCGGCTGTGGACACGCCACGCGGCGCGGTCCTGCGCCGGGGACAGACGCTCCGCCAGCACTCCCTCACCTCCGCCGACGGCAGCACCGTACTCGGCCACCATGACGACCGGCGTCTGGTGCTGTTCGGAGCGGACGGCACTTGGCTCTGGTACGAGTACCTGGGAGAGGCTCAGCGGCTGGGGCTGTTCCTGGACGAGGGCGGCATGCTGCGGATCCTCGACGACGACCGCGAGCGGCCGGCGCTGGCCGGTCCGGCCGATGAACTGCTCGTGGAGAGCGGGGAAGTCCTACTGCGCCGCGCGGACGGCACGGTCGTGTGGCGCAACGGCGAGGAGGTGGTGGAAACGGACGCCGCCGGACCAGAGCCGGACGAGGACTTCGAGACGTGGCTGGCGGAGCTGAACGGGCTGGAGTACTTCTCCACCGCCGTCGTGCACGACACGACGCCCGACGAGGCCCTGCGGCGCCTGGGCGTCGACCCGGACCAGATCCGAACGGGCACCTGGGACGACCTGCTGACACAAAGTCAGATCGAGGATGCCGCCTTCGACGACGTGTGCGTGGCCGCGTTCGCCCTCGGCCCGCACACACTGATCGTCGAGAACATGGGCCACCCGGGGACCGACGCTTCGGCACTCTCCGTCGGCACCTTCGCCGTGGCCTGCTCCAGGAGCATCAACGCGGACACCACGTTCGTGGTGTATCGCGACGGCGAGGTGGTGGCCGACCATTCCGAAGAGGGGTCCGAGGAGCCGACCACCCCGGAGGTCCGAGCGGCCATGGCGGCGATGGACAGGGACGATCCCCAGGAGGCCGCGTTCGACGGGACTCTCGAACTCTTCTGCCGTACCGCCGGAATCCGGCCCACAGCGGCGGACGTGACCGGCATCGGAAGATGGGTGATCATCCCGGCTCTCGGGTGACCCAGCTGCGGTCCCTTCGCCGGACCGCGCTTGATCACCACTGACGGAGGGCTCGAACTGGCCTGGGTCCCGGGCGGCATCCTCGAATCGTTCGGCACCATCGCCGACGCCCTCACCGAGGCCATAGTTCGGCGGGAGGGCGGCACGCGGTGGGCGCGGGACTTCGGTGCTCGACACGACATCTCTTACGGAGGCTGGCATACGAGCAGGCAGGCGACTCGTTGGCGGCGTAACGGTCCTTGTGACACCGGTGACACAACAGGGACACAACCCCCCACAACCCTGCCGGGGGCTCCCCGGTCTCATATGCGTGGGACGGCAACGACCAGCCAGCCCACGGGCATTCACCGATACGGCACTTCGCCGAACACACCATCAGGGGGAAACACCATGAAGCTGTCCCGTCGCGCCACCACTGCCGCCGCCCTGAGCGGGCTGGCCCTCGCAGGCACTCTCGCCGCAACAGCCCCGGCCACGGCAGCCACGGGCAAGACCGCCGCCAAGTCGGCCGCGGCAACGTACAACGGAGCCTGCGGCACCGGGTACACCGTCATCGACTCCACACCCGTCGGCAACTCCGGCACCGTGTTCCTCACCTGGAACGCAGCGACCGGCAAGAACTGCGCCGTCACCATCCGCAACACCACGGGCGCGAAGATCTACATGTCCGTCGAACTCAACGCCCAGGTCGGCCACGAGAGCACGCCGGTCCGGGACGACGGCCAGTACACGTCCTACGCCGGCCCCGTCTACGTCGACGGCCGCGGCTACTGCATCGAGTGGTACGGCGTCATCGGCAACGCCTCCGGCGGCGACTCCGGCCACTGCGGCTGACCCACACGCATGTATCGCAACGCGTGCCGCTAGGTCCTGTCGTCAAATTCCCGACGTCCGCCCGTAGGGCGGGCCGGGCGGCGTCTGGTGCGTGCTCTCGGTGTGCCGGGCGGAAGCCCTCGTACTGGACGTACTTGGGCTTTCGCCCGGTGCGGCGAGA